>JAURQY010000017.1 GCA_030835875.1 Nitriliruptorales bacterium
CCGAGCGGGAGACACCGCCACCAGAAGACTGGCAACAACCACCGACGCCATCACGGCGGCACCGAACGCACCCCAACTTCGCTGCCGCAAGCCGAACAGCACCGGCACGGCAGACCGGAACGGACGCCGTCGGGGTGACGAAAGCCCCATCAGGACCGAAGAGTTCCTCATGCGCGTTCCTCAAGCAGTGTCGTCTCCAGCACGATGTGCCACTCAAGGCCCGGACGCTTGACCCAAAATCAGAGGATCCTACGCCCACCCTCCGCGACCTCCGCGACCGCCCCAACCGTCTCAGCGCTGTCGCGAAGTGCGTCCACCCCCGACGATCCCTGACCGGTCCTGACGTCACCAGCGTTGGGCAACGAGTTGGGCAAGAAACTCGAATTCGAGGTTCTAGACCCCTCTAGCGCCTAGATTTCGTCACTTGACGGCACGTAGAGGTAGTACTCCTCGTCGTCCTTCTCCCAGTCCATCTGCAGCACGCCGCGGGCGACCGCGGCCTTGCAGAACTGGAGGAAGCCGGAGTAGCCGAAGTCCTTCTCGCTGAAGCTCTCCTGGCGCTTGCGCACCTGGTCCTTCAGGCCGGAGAGCGGCGGGTCGCCGCCGAGCTCCTTCATCAGCTCCTCGACGGTGCGGCGCAGCAGCGCGAACGCCTCGTCGACGTCGGTGGAGCGACTCGCGAAGTCGACCTGCGGGTCGCCCTGCGCGCTGCCCTCGGTGAGGACGAGCACCTTGTGCGACTCGAGGTGGCGGAGCATCTCCCGGAACCCGCGGAAGCCGTAGTCCTGCTCGGCGAACGTCGGGTCCTTGCGCAGGAGCGCCCGCTTCAGGTTGCTCGAGAGCACCACCCCGTCGGTCGACGACGCCTGCAGGCCGGAGAGCGTGCGCGTCACGAGCCGCTCGAGGTTGCGAAGGTCCGCCTCCGACGACGCCTCCTCGACCGGTGCGGCCTTCTCCGCAGCACCGTCGGTCTTCGTCCCGCCGCCGCCGCGTCGCGATCCGGACGTCGACTTCGAACGACCCTTGCGACCACCGTGCGCCTCGCCGCCTCCCCCACCGCGCCCATCGAGGCGCGGCACGCCGTCGAGCCGGTCATAGAAGAGGAACTCGTCGCAGGACCCGGGCAGCATCGCTGACGTCGAGCCCTTCACACCGACGCCGATGACCCGCTTGTTGAGCTCGCGCAGCTTCCCGACGAGCGGGGTGAAGTCGCTGTCGCCCGACACGATCACGAACGTGGACACGAAGTCGCGGGTGAGCGCGAGCTCCATCGCGTCGACGGCCATCTGGATGTCGGCGGCGTTCTTGCGCACGCTGTCGGAGCGCTGCGGGATCTCGATGAGCTCGACGTTCGCGTCGACCATCCCCCGCCGGTCCTCGCGGAACAGGTTCCAGTCCGCGTAGGCGCGCCGGGTGATCAGGCGTCCACGCTCGGCGAGCGCGTCGGTCAGCGGCTTCGGGTCGAAGCGCAGGCCGACGCTGCGGGCGCCGATCGCGACGTTCTCGTGGTCGATGTAGACCGCGAGGCGTTCCTCGTTCGTGTCAGGTGAGCTCATGGTCGAACCCTACTGGCCCCTGCCCGGTGGCGACGCGCAGCGCCCGGGCGCCGATCTCGGGCACGAGCCGGTCGAGCAGCACGAGCTCCTCGCGTCCCGCTCCGTCGACCTCGCCGTAGGCGCCGGAGGCGGTGCGGACGCGCACGCCCTCCAGGATGCAGGCGATGCGGAACCAGGCGAAGGCGAGGAACGGGCGCAGGCGTGCGGCGAGCTCCTCCGCATCCATCCCGCGCGCGGCGGCGTAGGCGGCGACGAGCTCAGCCGGGTGGGCGAACCCCTCCTGCGCGGTCGGGAGGCCCGGATGGATCACCGACGCCGCCACGCCCGCGCGGGCCGGCACACCCCAGTAGGCGAGGAGCGTCCCGAGGTCGGCGAGCGGGTCGCCGAGCGTCGCGAGCTCCCAGTCGAGCACCGCGCGCACCTCCCCCGTCGCCGTGTCGACGATCAGGTTGTCGAGCCGGTAGTCGCCGTGCACGAGCGCGACCTCGCGCTGCTCGGGGACGTCAGCGGCGAGCACGCGGGCGAGCTCGTCGAGCACCGGCAGCGCACGGTCCGATCCCCCTTCGAGCTGGCGCGTCCAGCGGGCGACCTGCCGCGCGAGGTAGCCGTCGCGCCGTGCGAGGTCGCCGAGCCCGACCGCGTCCACATCGACCGTATGCAGCGTCGCGAGCGTCGTCGCGACGGGAACGGTGAGCCGTGCGCGCTCGTCAGCCGTGAGCGTCGCGGCGCTCGCACGGTCGCGCACGACCGTCCCGTCCACGTGTGCGGTCACGAGCGCCGCGGTACCCGGCCCGTCGTCCGCATCGGCGGTCGCGAGCACCGCAGGGACCGGCATCGCGGTCGGAGCGAGCGCGGCCATGATGCGCCCCTCGCGCACGACGTCATGCGCGGAGGCGAGCACCCCAGAGAGCGGTGGCCGGCGCACGACCACACGGCGCTCCGCCGCGTCGGTGACGACCGCGGTCATGTTCGACCGGCCGCCGGCGACCGGCGTGACGGTGATCGGCGGCGTGATGCCGCAGCGCTGCGCGAGCCAGTCGCCGAGCACCGCGACGTCGAAGCCGCCGACCAAGTCCGGGAGCTCGACGTCGTCAGACACGCGCGAGCTCCTCGAGCGTCGCATCGTCGACGTCCGCGGGCAGGAGCGTCCCGTCGACCTCGAGGACCGGCACGCCGCCGATCCCGACGGCACGCCGTGCGAGCATCGTGGCGCGCAGCTCGTTGCGGGCACGGCCGTCGGCGAGGACCGAGCCGACGGCCTGCGGGTCGAGCCCGACACCGGCAGCGACGCCGTGGAGCACCGCGTGGTCGGCGACGTCCGCCCCGTCCGTCCAGTAGGCGCGCAGGCAGCCGAGCCGCCAGGCGGCCCCGAGCCCGGCCCGCTCGGCGTGCTCGCCGACCAGATGCGCGTCGAGCGTCGGGGGCCTGAGCGTCGGGCGGCGCATCTCGAGGCCGAGCTCGGCGGCTCTGCCGGCGACCTGCTCGAGCTCCGCGAGCTGGTCGAGGGTGACCGGCAGCGCAACGGCGACGCCGAGCGCGTCGAGCCCCCGGAAGGCCACCGGGAGGCCCGCGTCGGCCAACCGCTGGACGCGGAGGACCGCGAGCGCTGCCTGGGGGGAGGTGATGTCGTGGTGGAGGATGAGCACGCCCGAAGGGTAGGCCGGCAGGCCCGCCGGACGGTCGGGGGCCGGTGGTCCCACCGAGCGGGACCGTGCGACCCCCGTGGCCCTGTAGCCCCCAGGCGTACGGTCCTGGCATGTCACGAGAGCTCCGCACCTTCCAGCCCCTCGAGGGCTCCGCCGGCGCGCTGACCGCCGTGTTCGCGACGGACCCATCGGCCTGGCTGCCGGAGGCGACCCCGGATGCGTCGGGAGCGCTCGTGCTTCCCGTGTACGCGGGGTCGCTCGCACGCCAGGTGCGCGCGAGGTTCGGTCAGGCCTGGCACGTGACACGGACGTCGTGGCGCTCGGTGTCATGGGAGCCGGTCACCGTCACCGACGAGCAGACGAGCGTGAACCGGATGCTGCCCGCGCTCGACGGCGAGCTCGGCATCCACATCGACGAGGCGGGTCGCGCGACACTCGTCCTCGACGCGCGCTACCTGCCGCCGGGCGGACTGCTCGGTGCGGCGGTCGACGCGGTCGCCCTGCACCGGCTCGCCCGGCAGACCGGGCAGCGCTTCCTCCAGGACGTCGGCGTCGGGCTCAGCCGCATCGCGTCACAGCGGGGCGCGCCAGAGCACGCGGACGCCACCGCCCGCGACTGAGGCGACCTCCGCCTCCCCACCGAGCAGCGTCGCCCGCTCGCGGATGTTGCCGATGCCCATGCCGTTGGGGCGCAGCGTGTCCGGCAGCCCGATGCCGTCGTCGACGACCTCGAGCTCGAGCGAGCCGTCGACGATCCCGACGCGCACCGCGACGCTCGTCGCGCGGGCATGCTTCGCGACGTTCGTGAGCGACTCGCGCAGCACCGGCACGACGTGCTCGCACAGCGCACCGCTTACGACCGTGTCGATCGGTCCGTCGAGCCGCATGCGCGGCGGGAAGCCGAGCAGGTCCCCCATCTCCTCGGCGACGCCGAGCAGGCGTGCCCTCGGACCGCGCGCCGACGACGGCGCATCCTGCAGCGCGAAGATCGTCGCGCGGATCTCCTTCACCGTCGCGTCGATGCTCTCGACCGCACGCGCGATGCGCTCCTGCACGTCATCCGGGTCCGCGCCGACACGTTGCGCGGCCTGCAGCCCGAGACCGGTCGCGTACAGGTTCTGGATGACCGTGTCGTGCAGATCACGCGCGATGCGGTCGCGCTCACGCACGATCGTGAGCTCCTGCGAGCGGTGGGAGAGCTTGAGGCTCGCGACCGCGCTGCCCGCGACCGCAGCGAGCGCGACGACCGCCGCCTCGTCCTGATCGGTGAACGCATCGCCGCTGCGCTTGTCGGTCAGGTAGAGGTTGCCGAACACCTGGCCGCGCACCCGGATCGGTGCGCCGATGAAGGAGTGCATCGGCGGATGCCCCGGTGGGAGGCCGCTCGCCGACGGATGGGAGGCGAGGTCGTCGAGACGCAGCGGCCGCGGGTCGCGCAGCAGCACGCCGAGGATCCCGCGCCCCGTCGGCAGTGCGCCCATGCGGCGCACGGTCTCCGCGTCGATGCCGTGGTGGACGAAGCTCGACAGCCGGTCCGGCTGCCGCTCGTCGACGACCCCGAGTGCGCCGTAGCGGGCGTCGACGAGCCCGCACGCGGCGACGATGACACGTTCCAGCACCGCGTCGAGGTCACGGTCCTCTGCGACGGCGAGGATGGCCTCGAGGAGTCGGCCGAGCTGAGGGACCATGCCGTCCACCGGACCCTCCGCCCCTGCGATGCCGCGGATATCCCCACTGCGGCCACAGCAGCGTAGCCTTGCGCCCATCCCGGACCTGGAGGAAGCGTTGGCGATCCGCGTCTACCTGGTCGACGACCACGAGGTCGTGCGGCGTGGCCTGCGCGAGCTCATCGAGCTCGAGGACGACCTCGAGCTCGTCGGCGAGGCCGGCACCGCCGGCATGGCGCTCGCAGGGCTCTCGAAGACCGAGCCGGACGTGGCGGTGCTCGACGTGCGCCTCCCCGACGGCAATGGCGTCGAGGTGTGCCGCGACGCGCGGACCCGCCAGCCGGGGCTCGCCTGCCTGATGCTCACGTCGTTCGGGGACGACGAGGCGCTGTTCGACGCGATCATGGCGGGTGCGGCCGGCTACCTCCTCAAGGACATCCGCGGCGCGGACCTGATCGACGCGATCCGCCGGGTCGCCGCCGGCGACTCGCTCCTCGACCCGACGCTCACGGGCAAGGTCCTGCAGCGCCTGCGCGACGGCGACCAGGAGGACCCGCGGCTCGCGAGCCTGTCGGACCAGGAGCGCCGCATCCTCGAGCTCATCGCCGAGGGGCTCACCAACCGCGAGATCGGCAACGAGCTTCACCTCGCGGAGAAGACGGTGAAGAACTACGTGTCGAACCTGCTCGCGAAGCTCGACATGCAGCGGCGCACCGAGGCCGCCGTCTTCTACACGCAGGTCGCGAACGACAAGGCGAACAAGCAGCACTGAGTCGTCGCTACGATGGCGATGTAGAACCCCACCCGGGGAGCTCGGGGCAGCCGGGCTGAGAGGGTGACCATCTGCGTCACCGACCCGTGGAACCTGAGCCGGATAATGCCGGCGGAGGGAGGTGCGCACGTGGTCGTCCCGTCATCCGCCGTCGTGCTCGCCGCGGGCGATCCGGTCCCTGCAGCGCTCCTTCCCGACGTCGCCGACGCCATCGACGCTGCGACGCTCACCGTCGCCGCGGACGGCGGCATCGCGCATGCGCACCGTGCCGGACATGAGGTCGACGTGCTCGTCGGTGACCTCGACTCGGTCGGAGCACGCGCACTCGCCCGTGCGCGCGAAGCGGGCACCGAGGTGCTCACCCACCCGCGTGACAAGGCGATGACCGACCTCGACCTCGCGCTCACCGTCGTGCTCGACCGACTCGCCGTGCCACCGGTCGACCACGAGCGTCCACGCCGCCCCGACGTCCTCGTCGTCGGCGGGCACGGCGGACGGCTCGACCACCTGATCGGGAACCTGCTCGTGCTGGCCGCGGACCGCTACGCGCCGCTGCGGCTGCGCGCATGGTGGGGCACCGATGTCGTGCACCTCGTGCGCGACGAGGTGACGCTCACGGGCAGCCCCGGCGCCACCGTCACGCTCCTCGCGCTCCACGGGGCGGCCGAGGGCGTGACGACGACGGGGCTGCGCTTCCCGCTCAACGACGCCGTGCTCGCGCCCGGATCGAGCCTCGGGGTGAGCAACGAGCTCGTCGCACCGACCGCCACCGTCCGTGTCCGCCGCGGCGTGCTCGCCGCCATCCAGACCACGTAGGAGGAACCATGCGCTCCCGCATCATCGCCACGCTCGCTCTGACCTCGATCGTCGCCGCAGGCTGCTCCACGGAGGAGACCGGCCCGCTGCGCCTCGTCACCCACGACTCGTTCGACGTGTCGACCGAGGTGCTCGCCGCGTTCACCGAGGACACCGGCATCGAGGTCGAGGTCGTGCCACTCGGCGACGCCGGCAGCATGCTCAACCGCATCGTCCTCACCGCCGACGACCCCGAGGGCGACGTCGTGTTCGGGATCGACAGCACGTTCCTCACGCGCGCGCTCGACGCGGACGTCCTCCTGCCCCACCGTGCGGAGGGGCTCGGGTCCGTCGATCCGGCGCTCGTCCCAGAGGACGACCGGGTCACGCCCGTCGACTTCGGTGACGTGTGCGTGAACTACGACATCGCGTGGTTCGCTGACGCCGGTCTCGCGGTGCCGGCGACGCTCGCGGACCTCGCTGCACCCGAGTACGCGGGCCTGCTCGCCGTCATGAACCCGGCGACCTCCTCCCCCGGCCTCGCGTTCCGCCTCGGCACGATCGAGCAGCTCGGCGAGGGCAAGGCGTTCGCGTTCTGGGAGCGGCTGCGCGAGAGCGACGTGCTCGTGACCGACGGCTGGTCGGAGGCGTACTACGGGGCGTTCACCTACGCGAGCGACGGCGACCGCCCGCTCGTCGTGTCCTACGCGTCGAGCCCGCCCGCCGAGGTGCTGTTCGCCACGGAACCCCTCGACACGGCACCCACCGGCGTCATCGTCGACACCTGCTACCGCCAGGTCGAGTACGCGGGCGTGCTCGCCGGGACCGACCGTCCCGACGACGCGCGGGCGCTCGTCGACTTCCTGCTCTCCCCGACGTTCCAGGCGGACGTGCCGCTCACGATGTTCGTGTTCCCCGCGCGCACCGACGTCGCGCTCCCCGACGTGTTCGCCGCGCACGCGGTCCTGCCCGACACGCCGCTCGTGATGGACGCTGGTCGTATCGACGCCGGCCGCTCGGACTGGATCGAACGCTTCACGGCGACGGTGCTGCGGTGAGCCGGCGGGGACGGGCGGCGCTGCTCGCGGTCGGACCGCTCGTCCTCCTCGCCGTCCTGTTCGTCTGGCCGCTCACGCTCGTCCTGGTGCGGGGGCTCGGCGTCGACGCGTCGCCGCTCGCCCCGGTGCGTGATGTCCTCCTCGACCCGTACCTCCGCGGCGTCGCCGGGTTCACGCTCCGGCAGGCGGTCCTCTCGACCGTCCTCACGCTGATCGTCGGCCTGCCCGTCGCGGCCGTGCTGAGCCGGCTCGACTTCCGCGGACGCCGGACGATCGAGGCGGCGACGCTCGTCCCGTTCGTCCTACCGACGGTCGTCGTCGGCACCGCGTTCGTCGCGCTGCTCGGACGGCTCTCCCCCGTCGTCGACCTGCGCCGGACGACGGCGGCGATCCTGCTCGCACACGTGTTCTTCAACGTGTCCGTCGTGGTGCGCACGGTCGGCGGACTGTGGCGCCACCTCGACGACGCACCCGTCCTCGCCGCGCGCACGCTCGGCGCCACGCCGCTGCGGGCGTTCCTGCACGTGACGCTCCCGCGCCTGCGACCGGCGATCGCCGCGGCAGCGACCGTCGTGTTCCTGTTCACCTTCACGTCGTTCGGGGTCGTGCTCATCCTCGGCGGCCCCGGACGCTCCACCATCGAGGTGGAGATCCATCGCGCGACCGCGCAGCTCCTCGACCTGCGCACCGCCGCCGCGCTCTCCGTCCTGCAGCTCGCAGCCGTCGTCGCGACCCTCGTCACCTACGACCGCACGCGCCGACGTCAGGCCGCGCGCCCACTCGCCCGTGCGGCCCTCGCGGTGCGACCGCTCGCCGGCGCACGTGACCGCACCGCCGTCGCGGGTGTCGTGCTGCTGCTCGCCGTCGTGCAGGGCCTGCCCCTCCTCGCCCTCCTCGAACGCTCGCTGCGCGTCGGCGACGGGTGGGGGTTCGACCACTACCGCACGCTCGGCGCGCCGACACGTGAGGCGGTCCTGAGCGTCGCACCCGCGCTCGCCATCCGGAACTCGCTCACCATCGCCGCGGTCGCGACGCTCATCGCGATGGTCGTCGGCACGCTCGCGGCGCTCGCAGCGGTCGAGGATGGCCGCTGGGGCCGAGTGATGGACGGGGCGCTGATGCTGCCGCTCGGGACGTCCGCGGTGACGCTCGGCCTCGGCCTCCTGCTCGCGTTCCGGTCTGGACCATTCGCCGGACGCGGCGCGCTGCTGCTCGTCCCGCTCGCGCAGGCGCTCGTCGCGATCCCCTTCGTCGTGCGCACGATGACGCCGGTCCTGCGCGGCATCGACGACCGCCTGCGCGAGGCGGCGGCCACGCTCGGCGCGACACCGCGGCGCGTCCGTCAGGAGATCGACCTCCCGATCGTCTCGCGCGCCGGACTCGTCGCCGCAGGGTTCGCGTTCGCCATCACCGTCGGCGAGTTCGGTGCGACCATCTTCGTCGCCCGCGCGACGAACCCGACGGTGCCCGTCGCCATCCACCGTGCGCTCGGCCTGCCCGGCGAGGTGAACCTCGGCCGTGCGATGGCCCTGTCGGTGCTGCTCGCGCTCATCACCGGCCTCGTCGTCACGCTCGTCGACCGCGTGCGCGTCGGCGCCGTCGGGAGGTTCTGATGGACGCGCTGCGCGTCGAGGGACTCCGTGCCGGGTACGGCGACGGACCGGACGTACTCGTCGATGCGGGACTCGACGTCGCACCCGGCGAGGTCGTGGCGCTGCTCGGTGCGAGCGGCAGCGGGAAGTCGACGCTGCTCCGCTGCGTGGCGGGCCTTCACCCGTTGCGCAGCGGGCGTGTGCGCATCGGCGGCGAGGACGTCGCGCACGTCCCGGTCCAGGCGCGCGGTATCGGGCTCGTGTTCCAGGACCATGCGCTGTTCCCTCATCGTGACGTCGCCGGCAACGTCGCGTTCGGCCCGCGGATGCACGGGCTCGACGCGACGTCCACCGAGGAGCGTGTCGCGCGTGCGCTCGCCGACGTCGGGCTCTCCCACCTCGCGCACCGCGCGGTCGACGAGCTGAGCGGCGGCGAGCAGCAGCGGGTCGCGCTGGCCCGCGCGCTCGCAGCCCGGCCGCGCCTGCTGCTGCTCGACGAGCCCTACGGGAGCCTCGACCGACCGCTGCGCGAGCGGCTCGCAGGCGAGCTGCCGTCACTCGTCCGCGGCGAGGGCATCGGCGCGGTCCTCGTCACCCACGACCAGCAGGAGGCGCTGCGCGCGGCCGACCGGATTGGGGTGATCGTGCGCGGCGAGGTTCGGCAGCTCGACCGGCCGGACGCGCTGTGGCGCGACCCCATCGATGCGGACGTCGCCGCGTTCCTCGGTGTCGGCGTGCTGCTCGATGTCGACGTCGCTGACGGCGTCGCGCACGGGGCGGCCGGACCGCTACCGCTACCCGGAGCACTGCGGACCGCCGGTGGGCCAGCGACGCTCCTCCTCCCCCACTCGGCACTGCGCCTCCACGGCACCGGGCGGGCGACGGGCGGGCACGAGGGCACGGCCGTGCTCACCGCGACCGTCGTCGAGGTGCGATTCGCCGGTGACCACCACCGCCTCGAGGCACGGCTCGCATCGGGCGACGTGGTCAGCGTGCGCGTCGACGATGCGGTCGCGCTCCCTGCCCCCAGCACGATCGTCGAGCTCACCGTCCGCATGGAGGCGCTCCGGCGCTACCCGCGCGCCTGACGTGACCGAGCCGCGCAGAGCGTGACGCGTCAGTAGACGGGGATGCTCGGGTCGACCTGGCGGGCGTAGAGGTCGATGCCGCCCCGCATCGAGCGGGC
>JAURQY010000018.1 GCA_030835875.1 Nitriliruptorales bacterium
CAGCACCTGGAACACGGCGCGACCCTCGACGACGCCGACGTCGACGAGGTCGGCGACGACCGACACGCCCCAGAACCCGGGCGCGTCGAGATCGACGTCGAGGCGGTAGACGCCGGTGAGCACGTCGGTCCCGACGACGGCCGGGCCCTGCGCGGGCTGGGCGACGTCGAGGCCGGGGATCGGGAGGAAGGTCGCCGTCGCCGGATCGCCGAGCTGCGCCTCGCCGCCGGGCTCGTCACCGAGGTGCGCGAGACGGACCGTCACCTCGCCGCCCGCGACACGTTCACGGCGGTCTGTGAACACGGCGAGCAGCAGGCGACGGTCCTCGCCGACGGACAGGTCGAAGCTCGCCGGCGCGACGGCGAGCGTGACCGCCGCCGCGTCCGGAGCGGTCGCACCGTCGCCGGGCTCCGTCAGGGCGTCGTCGCCCGTGGTGCCGCAGGCGGTCGCGAGCAGCCCGACGGTCAGCAGGGCGGCGAGACGGCGCGTGCGGACGGACGACATGATGGGGCGGGCTCCGTGAGCGGTCCGGGGGGCGTGGGGAAGCGCGTCGGGCGGCGCGTCGGGAGGGATCGCTCCTCGCCGGGCGAGGGTATGGCAGCCTGTCGGCATGACCGGGCCGCGTGAGGGACGACGTCGCCGCACCCTCGCGGTGCTGGCGCTGCCCGTCGTGCTCGGTGTCGTCCTGACCGCCTGCACGGTCGACGACCCCGATGGCGCCGACGTCGCGGCCGTCCCAGCGCTGCTCGTCGCGTCAGGTCCGGAGCCGGAGGCGGAGCTGCTCGCGCACACGGTCGTGGCGCTGCTCGCGCAGGTCGACGTCGTCGCCGAGCCGCTGCTGCTCGCCGACGGGCGCAGCGTGCGGCAGGCCATCGAGCTCGGGGACGCGGAGCTCGCCGTCGTCTACTCGGGGGAGGAGTGGCTGACGCGGCTCGGTCGGGCCGACCCGCCGACCGATCCGCTCGAGGGGCTCGAGGTGCTCGCCGACGCGGACCTCGCGCGTGGGCTGCGCTGGCTGCTGCCCGACCCCGAGCTCGCCGGACCCGGCGTGCCGGCCAACGCGACGTTCGCGTTCTTCGTCGCCGGGCCGCCCACGGTCCACGCGGACCTCCGGTCGCTCTCCGAGCTGTCGCTGCGGCTCTCGGAGCTGCCCGAGCTCTCGCTGTGCGTCGATCCCGGGTTCGCGCAGGGGAGCGACGGGCTCGCCGCACTGCTGAGCACCTACAGCGTGCGCCGCGACCGGCCCTTCGTCGCGGCGGACCCGGTGGAGGCGGTGCGACGGGTCCGGGTGGGCGACTGCGTCGCCGGGCTGAGCAGCGCGACCGACGGCGAGGCGTGGCGGGCCGGACTGCGACCGCTCGCCGACGACCTGCGGTTCTTCCCCGCGTTCGTGCCCGTCCCCCTCGTGCGGGCCACGACGCTCGAGGGGTCCCCGGCGATCGAGGGGGCGCTGCGACCGCTCGTCGACGGGCTGTCCACCGCCGTCCTCGGCCGGGCCAACGCCCGCATCGCCGCCGGCGAGGCGCCGGAGGTGGTCGCGGGCGAGCTCGCCGAGGACCTCGCCGAGGAGCTCGCAGCACGGCTCCTCGGGACCGCGTTGACGGACGTCGCACCCGCCCCGTAGAATCCGAACATCTGTTCGATTCCGCCGCCCGGCCCGCACGGTCCCGCGGCGAGGTGTCCGGGTCCGGAGGCGTGATGAAGCGGTACCGCGAGCTGCTCGATGAGGTCGAGTGCGACGGGGAGGCCCCCGTGGCGTTCCGGTGGCGGGGCCAGCAGCACCGGGTGCTGCAGGTGCTCGGGCACTGGCACGAGGACGCCGGCTGGTGGCGACGGTCCGGTGGGGCGGTGCTCGCGGTCGAGCGCACCGACCTGTGGCGCGTCGAGGTCACGACCGGAGCGGGGCGCGGCATCCACGAGCTCGTCCGCCGCGGGGACGGCTGGCGGCTCGACCGCGTCTGGGACTGATGGGCCCCGCAGGGCCGGTTGCGCGGGCGACCGGATCGGCGCGGTTCGCCCACCTGCGCGTCCGCTCCACCTTCTCGCTGCGCGATGCGACCATGACGCCGGAGCGTCTCGCGGCCGCGGCGGCCGAGGCGGGGATGACGCACGTCGCGCTCACCGACCGTGACGGCCTGTCCGGCGCGGTCCGGTTCGTGCGTGCTGCGGCGGAGGTCGGGGTGACGCCTGTCGTCGGGGTCGACCTCGCCGTCGCCGCACCGCATACGCAGGGCGCTGCGCACGCGAGGGTCAGCGCGTCTGCGGACGACGCGCCGCGGGTGACGTTCCTCGCCCGGGGGCCGCGCGGGTTCGCGACGCTGTGCCGAGCGGTCTCCGCCGCGCACGCGCAGGCACGGGGTGCGCCCCTGCTCGACGAGGAGGCCATCGACGCCGCCGCGTCGTCCGGTGACGTCATCGTCCTGCACGGCGTCGACTCGCCCGTCGGCCGGCTGCTCGCGCAGGGTCGGCCGGACGCGGCGGCGGCCGAGCTCGACCGCTGGCGGGACCGCTTCGGTACCGCCGACACGGTGCTCGGTGTGCGTGACCACCGCGTCGCACCGGGCGGCCGCCGCGTGCATGGCCGGCCCGATCCCGGCGAGCCCGGCGACGACGTCCGCATCGCCCGCACCCTCGCGCTCGCCCGTCGGAGCGGGGTGCCGGCGGTCGCGGTCAACGACGTCCGCCATGAGCGGCCCGAGGACGTCGTCGTCGCCGACGTGCTGCGCTGCATGCGGCTCGGCGTGCCGCTCGACGACCGGCACCTCGGCCGGACGAACTCGGCCGCATGGTTCACCGACCCGGTCGAGCAGGCGCGGCGCTTCCACGAGCGGCCCGACCTCGTCGTCGCCGCCGCGGACCTCGCGGAGCGCTGCGCCGCACCGTTCGCGCTCGGTGGTGTCCACGCCCCGCGGCTCACCGGACGCGACCCGGACCAGGCGGCCGCCGCGCTCGTCGCCCGCAGCAGGGCCGGGCTCGTGCGGCGGCTCGGCGACCCGGGGGAGGAGGCCGCCGCACGGCTCGATCGCGAGCTCGCCGCGATCGACGCCGAGGGGCTGCACGACCTCTTCCTCGCCGTCGCCGACGTCGTCGAGGACGTGCACGCCGCCGGGATCCTCGTCGCCTGCCGCGGCTCGGCCGCCGGGTCGCTCGTCTGCTTCGCGCTCGGCATCAGCGACGTCGACCCGGTCGCGAACGGCCTCGCGTTCGAACGCTTCATGAACCCCTACCGCGACGAGCTGCCCGACATCGACCTCGACGTCGAGTCGCACCGCAGGGAGGAGGTGTACGACCTCGTCATCGCCCGCTACGGCGAGCACCGCGTGGCGACGGTCGGCATGTTCGAGACGCTGCAGGCACGCTCGGCCGTGCGTGGCGTCGGTGCGGCGCTCGGGCTGCCGCCCGAGGAGGTCGACCACGTCGCACGTCAGCTCCCGCGCCTGCGTGCGCGCGACGTCCGGCGCGCGATGGACCGTCTGCCCGAGCTCGCCGGCAGCCGGCTCGACGCGGACCGGCTCGGGACGCTGCTCGACCTCGTCGCGCGGGTCGACGGGATGCCGCGCCACCTCGCGATGCACCCGTGCGGGATCCTGCTCGGCGACGACGCGCTGCTCGACCGCACGCCGGTCCAGCGCAGCGCGCACGGCTACCCGGTCAGCCAGTTCGACAAGGACGACGTCGCCGCGCTCGGCATGCTCAAGCTCGACGTGCTCGGCGTGCGCATGCTGTCCGCGATGCGGCACTGCCTCGACCTCGTCAACGGGATCACGCGCTGCGATGACGAGCCGCGCGTGCCGACGCGCCGCGCGGACGACGCGGACGTGCCGGGGTGGGACGAGGGGTCGTTCGCGCTCGACATGGTCGCGCACGACGAGCCGGCGACCTACGACCTGATCCGCTCGACGCACTCGGTCGGCATGTTCCAGATCGAATCGCCCGGGCAGCGTGAGCTCCTCGGCCGGCTCCAGCCGACGCGGTTCGGGGACCTCGTCGCCGAGATCTCGCTCTTCCGTCCCGGCCCGATGCGCGCGGACATGGTCACGCCCTACGTCGCGCGACGGCACGGGGAGGAGGAGGTCCACGTCGCGCATCCCGCGCTCGCACCGGTGCTCGCCGAGACGTTCGGCGTGATCGTCTACCACGAGCAGGTGATGGGCGTGCTGTCCGCGCTGACCGGCTGCGACGCCGCCGAGGCGGACCTGCTGCGCCGGCGGCTCGGGGACGTCGACGGCCAGCGGATCGTCGGGCGCCTCGTGCGCGAGCGGGCCCGGGAGCGCGGCTTCCCGCGCGACGTCGTCGAGGAGGTGTTCGCCGACGTCGCGTCCTTCGCCGCCTTCGGGTTCTGCAAGGCGCACGCGGCGGCGTTCGCCGTCCCGACCGAGCGCTCCGCGTTCCTCAAGGCGCACCTGTTCCCCGAGTTCATGGCCGGGCTCATCGCGCACGACCCCGGCATGTACCCGCGCCGCCTCATCGTCGAGGAGTGCCGGCTCTTCGGCGTGCCCGTGCTCGGTCCCGACGTGCAGCGCTCCGGACGCGATGCGGACGTCGTCGTCCTCGCCGCCGACGAGGCGGACGCGCGGCTCGGGCTCGACGCGGCGCGCCGTGCGCTCGCCGCCGGTGAGGACCCCCTCCCGCACCTGCCCGCCGGCTGGACGTGGCCGACCGGTGCGCCCGCGCCCCTCCCACCCACCGGCCGCGACGCCGGCCGCCGCCCTGACGGGTCGCGCTGGGCGGTGCGTCTCGGACTCACCGAGGTCGCCGAGCTCAGCCGCGAGGAGCGCGACCGGATCGTCGCCGTACGACCCCTCACCCACGTCACCGAGCTGCGTGACCGGGTCGGGGTGGGTCGCGACGGTGCGCTCGCCCTCGTCGGGGCCGGTGCGCTCGACGGGCTCGCCGGCATCGGCGCGCCCGGCCGTCCCCGCGACCGCAGGGAGCTGCGCCTGCTCGTCGAGGAGGCGTGGTCGGCGGCGGGACGTCGGCGCGGACGCCGCGCCACGTCGTCCGCGGTCGCGCAGGTCGCGCTGCTGCTCCCGCTCGAGGAGGTGCCGGTCGGGCTGCCCGTGCAGCCGTCGGGTGCGGTGGTCCGCGAGGAGCTGCGCACGACCGGGATCGACCTCAGCGCCCACGTCGTGAGCTTCTACGCGCCGCTGCTCGCTGCTCTCGGTGTGGTGGACGCCTCGCGGTTCCGTGACGTCCCCACCGGCGAGCGTGTGCGCGTCGCGGGCGTGCGCGTCGCACTGCAGTCCCCGCCGCAGCGCTCGGGGGACCGGGTCCTGTTCCTCACGCTCGACGACCGGACGGGGCAGGTCCAGGTCACCTTCTTCGCGCGGGCGCTGCCCGACTGCGCCTGGGTCGTGCGCGGCGCCGAGCTCGTCGTCGCCGAGGGCGTCGTCACGCGTCGCGGTCGGCGGGGGGCGACGCTCATCGGGCGGCGGGCGTGGGACCTCACCCGGCTGTGGCGCGCGTGGCAGGATGGGGCGCTCACGCAGGCGCTCGCGGAGCGCGGGACGCCGGCCCCGCACGTCGTGGCGCTGCGGGCCAGCGGGTCCGTCCGGGCCGGGGCGTCGCCGCAGCAGCCGCAGCAGGGGCAGCAGGGGAGGGGACGCGGATGAGCGGGGCCTCCGCGCGGCATCCCGAGCCGATCCTGCACGTCGACATGGACGCGTTCTACGCGTCCGTCGAGCAGCACGACGACCCGACGCTCGTGGGACGACCGGTCGCCGTCGGCTCGCCGACGGGGCGCGGGGTCGTCGCGGCCGCGTCGTACGAGGCGCGCGCGTTCGGAGTCCGCAGCGCGATGCCGATGGTTCGCGCACGACGGCTCTGCCCCGACCTCGTCGTCGTCCGGCCGCGCTTCGAGCGCTACCACGAGGTCTCGGACGGGCTGATGCGCATCCTGCGGGACGTCACACCGCTCGTCGAGCCGCTCTCTCTCGACGAGGCGTTCCTCGACGTCGCCGGTGCCGTGCGGGTCTTCGGTGAGCCCCCGGCGATCGCCGCGCGCGTGCGCGCACGGGTCCGCGAGGAGCTCGGCCTGCCGTGCTCGGTCGGTGTCGGTCCCACCAAGTCGGTCGCGAAGCTCCTCTCCGGGCTCGCGAAGCCGGACGGGCTGCTGCACTGGCGCGCCGAGGAGGTCGTCGCGCGGCTGCGCCCGCTCCCGGTGTCGTCGCTGTGGGGCTCCGGACCGCGCACGACCGAGCGTCTCGTCGAGCACGGCATCCGCACGGTCGGCGACGTCGCCGACACCGACGTCCGGCTGCTGCGTCGGCTCGTCGGTGATGCGCTCGGCGGACAGCTGCATGCGCTCGCGCGCGGGGAGGACCCACGGCGCGTGGAGCCCGAGCACGAGGCGCGCTCCGTGTCCGCGGAGACGACCTTCGACACCGACGTCGACGACCCGGTCACGCTCGAGCGCCGGCTGCAGCGACTCGCCACCGGCGTGGCCCGACGTCTCCGCGCCCAGGGGCTCGCCGCGCGCACCGTGACCGTGAAGGTCCGATCCGCCGAGCACCGAGACGTCACGCGCTCACGGACCCTGCCGCGCCCGAGCGACCGGACGCACGAGCTCGTCGTCGTCGGCCGGGAGCTGCTGCGCGAGCTCCGGCTCGAGCGCACGCGGGTCCGGCTGATCGGCTTCCGGCTGAGCGGCCTCGGCGCACCGGACGCGGTCGCCCAGCTGTCCCTCCTCGACGACGCGGGCACGGCGGCCGCCGGCGAGGGGCAGGTGCCGGGGGAGCGCTGGCAGGCGATCGACCGTGCGGCCGACGCGATCGCCGCGCGCTACGGCCGACCCGCGGTCTCGTTCGCATCGCTCCTCGACGAGGAGGACTCGGAGCGCGCGGCGCCGGAGGACGACGCTCCCGACGGGCCGGTCAGATGATCGGCAGGAACGGGATGCGCGGCGCCGCGTCGACGCGCTGCTCGAGGTAGCCGGCGAGCTCGTCGTAGACCTC
>JAURQY010000019.1 GCA_030835875.1 Nitriliruptorales bacterium
CGGTGTTGACGACCTGGACCTCGTTGCGCAGACCCTCGGCGAACGTCGGCCGGAGCGGACGGTCGGTGAGGCGGCAGGTGAGGATGGCGTTTTCGGACGGGCGGCCCTCACGCTTGAAGAACGAGCCGGGGATCCGACCGTTGGCGTACATCCGCTCCTCGACCTCGATCGTCAGCGGGAAGAAGCCGAGCGACTCCTTCGGGCTGCGCGACGCGGTCGTGGTCGACAGGACCTTGGTGTCGCCGAGCGTGACGACGACGGCCCCTCCGGCCTGGGCGGCGATCTTGCCGGCCTCGAAGGTGAACTGCTTGCCGTCGATGTCGACGGTCATCTCGTGCTTGCCGAGTGCTCCCACGTGGGGGCCTCCTTGTCTGCGCCCGCGTCACACGCGGGGTGAGGAGGTCGTCCGACGCACCGGTGCATCAGTGGGGACGTCTCGGACCGGCTCGTGGCTGCGGCCCGAGGCGTCGCCACTGACCACCGAGGCGGTCGGGACGGCTCCTCCGGATGTTCGGACGATCAGCGTCGGAGACCGAGCTCCTCGATCAGCGACCGGTAGCGCTCGATGTCCTGCCTGCGCAGGTAGTTGAGCAGCCGCCGGCGCTTGCCGACGAGCAGCAGCAGTCCACGACGCGTGTGGTGGTCGAGGTGGTGCTGCTGCAGGTGGTCGGTGAGGTGGGAGATGCGCTGCGTCAGCAGTGCGATCTGGACCTCGGGCGAGCCCGTGTCGCCGGGCGTGCGGGCGAAGCGGTCGATGATGAGCTGCTTGTCCGCGGGGAGTTCGGTCGCCAACGTCGTTCCTTGTCGTGTCGGGGCCCTGCGCCGTCGGGCCGGGGTGGACCGGAGGTCCACCGTCCGTGAGGCACCTGCTCCCGACCACCACGACGGTGCGACGGGACCGCCCTGGAGCGGTGGGTGCCTGACGCCCGATCGGGCACGGCGAGACCGAGCCGGATCGGCTCGGGTGGAAGGAGTGTCGCACAGTCCGAGAAGAACGGCAAACGGCCGTCCGGACGCCCTCACTGGCCGCCCAGGGCCGATCCGTCCCCGCCGGTCAGGATCCCGAGCGCTGCACGCACGTCCTCACCGATGCGGGCGACCAGGGCCTCCGGGCCATCGAACCGCTCCTCCCCCCGGATCCGGGCGACGAAGGCGAGCGTCAGGCGCCGGCCATACAGGTCAGGCCCGTCGTCGACTAGGAGGTGCGCCTCGACCGTGCGGGAGGTGCCGTCGAAGGTCGGGCGCCACCCGACGTTGACGACCGCGGGGACGCGCCCCTCCCCCTCCGGCGTCGCCCAGCACGCGTACACGCCGTCCGCGGGAAGAGCGCGTCCGGCATCGACGGCGACGTTCGCGGTCGGGATGCCGATGGTGCGGCCACGGCCGTCCCCGGGGACGACCTCGCCCCCGAGCGTGAAGCGCCGACCGAGGCCGCGTGTGACCGCGTCGAGGTCGCCAGCGGCGAGCAGCGCACGCAGCGCGCTCGACGACACCACGCCGTCGCCGGCGTCGACGAGGCCGACCGCCTCGACCGCGAACCCGTGCTCGCCGCCGAGCATCCCGAGCCGTGCCACGTCCCCCTCGGCGCGATGCCCGAAGCGGAAGTTCTCCCCGACGACGACCAGCTGCGGCGCGTGTCGCGCGACGAGCACGTCAGCGACGAAGGCCTCGGGCGGGAGCGCGGCAAGCGCCGAATCGAAGGTCACGACGTCGACGTCGTCGAGGCCGTGGGAGCGGAGCGCCTCGACCCGCTCGTCGATCGACTGGAGGGCCAGGGGGACGTCGTCGGGCCGGAGCACCGCGGCCGGATGAGGGTCGAAGGTCAGCGCGACGGCACGCGCGCCACGGTCCGCCGCCGCCGCGACCATCCGGTCGACGAGCGCACGATGACCGCGGTGGACGCCGTCGAAGTTGCCGATGGTGACGACCATCGTCATCGGGCACCCCCAAGGTCCTCGGGACGCGCCCACACGAGATGCTGCGGCCCGTCCTGACCGGGCCCGACGACGGCGAGGAGCACCTCACCGGCGACGAGCGCCGTCGTCCGCGTCGCGTCGAGCACGATGCCGAGCCGCTCGGGCCGCGCACCTGTCGCGAGCGCGCGTTGCACGGCCGGGTCCTCGACCTCCATGACGTCGACCGCGCGCCGGAGCGCATCGATCGGGCGGAGCAGTCTCGACCGCAGTGCATCCGCGTCGGCTGCGAGTGCCTCCTCGAGCGCGTCGAGGGCGACGGCCTCCTCGATGACGAACGGTCCGTTCGCGACACGGCGCAGCGACGCGAGCGTGCCACCCACGCCGAGCCGGTCCCCGAGGTCGCGTGCGATGCTGCGGACGTAGGTGCCGGCGGAGCACGCCACGAGGAAGCCGACCTCCGCCGTCTCGCCCGGCGTGAAGCGGTCGAGCATGATGCTGTCGATGTGGACGCGCCGAGCGGGCCGGTCGACGACCTCGCCGCGTCGGGCGCGGACGTGCAGTCGCTCGCCATCGACCTTGATCGCCGACACCATCGGCGGGACCTGGTCGATGTCCCCGTGGAACGCGGACAGCGCCCCACAGACCGTTCCCTCCTCGAGATGCGCAGCGGAGCTGGTGGAGAGGACCTCGCCATCGAGGTCGTCGCTCGACGTCGTCATCCCGAGGTGGGCCACGGCCGCGTACGTCTTCCGTCCGGCCTGGAGCGCGGTCACGAGACGGGTCGCGCGGCCGAGGCAGACCACGAGCACACCGGTCGCCGCCGGGTCGAGCGTCCCCGTGTGACCGACGCGGCGGGTGCCCGCGAGGCGCCGGATGCGGGCCACCACGTCATGCGACGTCATCCCCGACGCCTTGTCGACGACGAGGACGCCCTCCGGGCCCATGTCGCTCATGCGTCCGGCTCCGCGTCCTCCCCGGCGGCGGACTCCGGGAGGACGTCGCGCAGCAGTCGCTCGACCCGCTCGACCTGCTCGGCGACGGGGTCGGGCCGGAACCGGAGCTCCGGGGTCATCCGAAGGCGTACCCGTCGGCCGACCGCGCCTCGGAGCAGCGGCGTCGCTGCCTCGAGCGCCGCCGCGACCTCGTCGGGGCGTGCCGGGCGAGCACCGGACCGCCGGCGGTCGTCAGCGACGAGCGTCGGATCCGGCGTCGACCAGTAGACGGTCGCATGCTCGTGGTCGGGGGTCAGCTCGACCTCGGTGATCGTGACGAGCATGAGGCGCGGGTCGGAGACGAGCGTCGCGAGCGCATCGGCGATCGCCGCGCGGACGTCGCGTGCCACCCTGGGGCTGCCCTGCCGTGCCATCGTCGCCTCATCCCTGCCGGTCGCCCGGTCGTGTCGCTCGGTCGTGTCAGTCGTCACCGTCGAGCGTGTCCCTGTGGACCTCCAGCCGGGTGACCACAAGGCCCGGATCGCGCTCCGCCATCGGGACGATGCGCTCGAGCACCCGGTCCAGGCCCGACGCGCTGCTCTCGGCGACGGCGATGCCGAGGACGATGCGCTGCCAGGTCTCCTGCCCGCCGACCTCCGCGACGCTGCAGCCGAGATCGTCGATGAGCCCTCGGCGCAGTCGCTGCAGGTGCGCGCGCCGGTCCTTGCGGCTCGTCGCGCCGGGCACATGCAGCTCCAGGAGCGCGACCGCATGGTGCACCCGGTCCTGCTGCACGACGTGACTCCTGTCCGAGCCGGTCGCCGAGGTCAGGTCCGCGCGACCTCGACGATCTCGAAGGCCTCGATGACGTCGCCGACCTTGACGTCCTGGAACTTCTCGAGCCCGATTCCGCACTCGAAGCCCTGGGCGACCTCCTTCACGTCGTCCTTGAAGCGCCGGAGCGAGCTCATCGTGTCCTCGACGAGCACGACACCGTCGCGCACGAGGCGGACCTTCGCCTCGCGACGGACGACGCCCTGCGTGACCATGCAGCCGGACACGACCCCGATGCGCGGGACCCGGAAGATCTCACGCACCTCGGCTTCGCCGAGCACCTGCTCACGCTGCTCGGGGGCGAGCAGGCCCTTCACCGCCATCTCGATGTCCTCGATGGCCTCGTAGATGATGCGGTAGGTCCGGACGTCGACGCCGGTCCGGGCGATCTCCTCGCGGACGTTGGTGCCCGGACGGACGTTGAACGCGACGATGATCGCGTTGGACGCCTCGGCGAGCCGCACGTCGCCCTGCGAGATCGCACCGACACCCTTCTGGATGACGCGGACCTGCACCTCGTCGAGCTCGAGCTTGAGCAGCGCGTCCTCGAGCGCCTCCGCCGAACCCGACACGTCGGCCTTGATGATGACGTTCAGGGTCGCGCGGTCACCCGCCTCGACCGCCGAGGTGAACTCCTCGAGCGTCGTCGGGCGGCGCTCCGCGAGCTCCTTGCGGCGCTCGCGTGCGGCACGTCGCTCGGCGACGTCACGGGCGAAGCGCTCGGCGTCGACGACGCGGAACTCGTCACCGGCCTCCGGGACCTCGTCGAGCCCGAGGACCTGGACCGGGCGTGCCGGTCCGGCCTCCTCGACCGGGTTCCCGTTCTCGTCGAACATCGCGCGGATCCGGCCATCGGCCGTCCCCGCGACGAGGATGTCGCCACGCCGCAGCGTGCCCGCCTGGACGAGCAGCGTCGCGACGGGGCCGCGACCACGGTCGAGGTTCGCCTCGACCACGCGCCCGCGCGCCGCCTTGTCCGGGTTCGCACGCAGCTCGAGCAGGTCCGCCTGCAGCAGCACGATCTCGAGCAGCTCGTCGAGCCCGGTCTTCGCCTTGGCGCTGACCTCGACCATCGGCACGTCGCCGCCCAGCTGCTCGGCGACGAGGCCGTACTCCGTGAGCTGGGTGCGTGCACGCAGCGGGTCGGCCTCAGGGAGGTCGCACTTGTTGATCGCGACGACGATCGGCACCTCCGCAGCCTTGGCGTGGCTGATCGCCTCCGCCGTCTGTGGCTTGACGCCGTCGTCCGCGGCGACGACGAGGATCGCGACGTCGGTGACCTGCGCCCCGCGGGCACGCATCGCGGTGAAGGCCTCGTGACCCGGTGTGTCGATGAAGGTGATCGGGCGACCGTTGCGGTTCACCTGGTAGGCACCGATGTGCTGCGTGATGCCGCCCGCCTCCGTCGAGACGACGTCGGTCGTCCGGATCGCATCGAGCAGCAGGGTCTTGCCGTGGTCGACGTGACCCATGACGGTGATGACCGGCGGTCGCGCGGTCAGCTCCGCCTCGTCGTCGGGCGCCTCGACACCGAACTCGAGCTCCTCCTCCGAGAGGAAGTACACGGCGACGCCGAGGTCGGCGCACAGGATCTCGATGGTGTCGTCGGGCAGCGTCTGCTGCACCGTCGCCATCTCCCCCATCTCGAACAGCTTCTTCACGAGCGCCGAACCGGCGACCTCGAGCTTGTCCGCGAGCTCACCGACGGTGATCCCCGAGACGACCTCGACGCGGTCCTTCGTGACCTGCTGCTCGAGCGGGATGTCCCTCCGCATCGGGCCGCGGAGCTCCTGCTCCTCCGGGGTCTGGCGGTCCTGACGCTTCTTCTTGCGCGTCTTGCCGCTGCCGGGACCACCGAGCCCTCCGCCGGGGCCGCCTCGCGGCCCTCCGGGACCACCGGGACCACCGGGGCCGGTCCTCGGCGCACCGGCGCCAGGGGCACCCCGACCGGGGCTCTGCCGGTAGGGCGACGACGGTGCGCCGGCACCCGCACCCGGACGACCGCGCACGGGCGCACCCGCACCCGGCGCACCAGCACCAGCACCGGGCGGACGCGGCCGCGCCTCACGCAGTGGTGGCGGGATGACACGGCGGCCCGAGCCCTCCTGGGGCAGACCGGTCTCGGGCCGCGGACGGCGGACCGTCAGCCCCTCGGTCGGCGAGGACGGGCCCGGGACGGCCGGCGGCGGACCACCCGGTGCCGGCGGACGCAGCGGAGCGCCCGGCATCCGCGTGGGCCGTGCGCCCGGCATCCGCTTGGGGCCACCGGCCACGTCGACAGCTGCTCCCGTCGTGCCGTCGCCCTCGGGATCTGCGGACGGGACGGGCTCGGGCGCGGCTGCAGCCGCGGTGGCGTCCGGCGCGGGAGCCTGCGGTGCAGGAGTCGCGGGAGCCTCCGGCGCTGGCGCTGCGGCGGGCTCCTCCTTCTGACGCAGATGCGGCGGCAGGACCTTCGCGGCCTTGCGCTTCGTCGCGGCCGCCTCCTGCTCGACGCGACGGTAACGCTCGAGCTCCTCCTGCTCACGACGGCGGCGCTCGGCCTCCTCGCGCTCACGCTCCTCGGCGGAGCGGCCGAGCGAGTCCTTGAGGCGCTTGGCGTCGACGACGCTGACGGAGGACGAGTGGCTCTTCGCCTCGACCCCGAGGTCCCCGAGGCGGCGGATGACCTCACGGTTCTCGAGGCCCACCTCCTTGGCGAGCTCGTACACGCGGACGGAGTTGCTCACTGGTTCACGCTCCTCGCGACGCCGGATGACCGACGCGCTCCATCTCCTCGGGCACGGTCGCACTGACCGAGGTGCGGAGCGCACGCCGCAGCATCAGTGCGTCGCGCTCCAGCGCCCGTGCCACGCACGTCGCTTGGTCGCAAAGGTACGCGCCCCGACCAGGACGCCGCGACGCGCCGGGTGGACCGTCCGGGACCAGACGGCCGTCGATCACCACGATGCGCACGAGCTCCGCCTGCGGACGACGCGTCCGGCAGGCGACGCACGAGCGCACCGGCCGCCGGTCGGCGGCCAGCGCGGCACGACGTGCGGAGCGTGCGCCTCGGGACATGACGACTCAGTGGTCCTCTCCTCCGGCACCATCGGCGTCGCTCTCCTCGAGCGCGCTGAGCCGGACGGCCTCGGCCGACTGGTAGGCGGCCTCGATGGCCTTCGCGCCCTCCTCGGAGAGCGGGTTACCGAACTCGTCGATGAGCCCCGCGTCGAGCGCCTCCTGGAAGGCGCGCTGCTCCTCGGAGAACTGCGACTCGGACTTGATGTCGATGCGCCAGCCGGTCAGCTTCGCCGCGAGCCGCGCGTTCTGTCCCTCGCGACCGATCGCGAGCGAGAGCTGGTAGTCGGGGACGATGACGACCGCGGTCGCGTCCTCCGGGTAGAGGTGGACCTCGCTGACCTTCGCCGGCGAGAGCGAGTTGGCGACGAGCTCCGAGGGGTCCTCCGCCCAGCGCACGATGTCGATGCGCTCCAGACCCTCGTTATGCAGCTCGCGCTGGACCGCCTGGGCACGGGCGCCGGCCGGACCGACGCACGCACCGACCGGGTCGACGTCCGCGTCGTGGCTCATGACCGAGACCTTCGTGCGGTGCCCGGCCTCCCGAGCGATGCCCTTGATCTCGACGATGCCCTCCTCGATCTCCGGTACCTCGAGGGCGAAGAGTCCGACGACGAGGGCCGGGTGCGTGCGCGAGCAGACGATCTGCGCGCCACGCATCTGCTTGCGGACCTCGATGACGACGGCACGCGAGTAGGCGCCGTGGGCGAGGCGCTCGTTGGGGACCTGCTCTGAGTACGGGAGCAACGCCTCGGTCCGGCCGAGCTCGAGCAGCGTCACGTTGCCCTGCTGGGAGACCTGACCGGAGACGATGTCGCCCTCATGCCCCACGAACTGGCCATAGGTGACCTCGCGCTCCGCCTCACGGAGACGCTGCAGCAGCACCTGCTTCGCGGTCTGCGCGACGATGCGGCCGAAGTCGCGAGGCTCGTCGACCCACTCGTTGACGATGTTGCCGTCGTCGTCGAGCTCCTGCGCGTAGAGCGTCACGTCACCGGAGATGCGGTCGATCGTGACACGCGCCTCGTCGGCGCGCGCCGTCGACGACCGCTTGTAGGCGGCGGCGAGCGCGCCCTCGAGCGCGTCGACGACCGTCAGGAAGTCGATGCCCTTCTCGCGCTCGATCTCACGCAGCGCCTCGATGTCGATCTTCATCGCTCACCCTCCTCCACGGCCGCCCTCACCAGGGCAGCACCAGCCGCGCCGACACGACCTGCTCGTGCGCGACCTGTCGCTCCGAACCACCGACGACGATCTCGACGACGCCCCCCTCGACCGCCACGAGCCGACCGCGGACCGCCTCGTCGGCGAGCGTCAGCTCGACGTCGCGCCCGAGGTTCCGGACGAGGTCCGCCGCGCTGCCGAGCGGCCGCTCGACACCGGGCGAGCTGACCTCGAGGACCGCGTCCTCGCTCACCACGCCGCTCGCGACGAGCGCGCTGTCGAGCGCGCGCGAGAGCTCCGCGATGACATCGATGTCGACCGGATCGCGCGGCCCGTCGCCGGCGGCCAGCCGGCCCTCGGTCGGCACGGCCACGTCGACGGTCACCGTCACGGTCGGGGGGCGCTGCGCGGTCACGTTGACGTCGAGCACGTCGAGTCCTCGCGTCGCGGCCTCCGCGCGCGCGAGCTCGGCGACCCGTCCTCCGACGGCGCCCTCGGCGGTCCCGACCGTCCGCTGCACAAGCCCTCCTGCGTCCGACCCGGCCTCGCGACCGGCCGACGTCCGGCCCCGCACGGCAACGGCCGGCCCGCAGGGGCCGGCCGACGAGGTCGTGAACCGTCGGTTCGTCCCGGCTCCTGCAGGGCCTCACGAGCCCGAGCGGGACGATACGGACCGGATGGTCCGTACGGGGGAGACGCTACCACGGTCCGCGGGGGCGCGTCCGGGTGCGCCTCAGACAACAATCGGGGCGCCCTCGCCGCGCTCGCGGCGGATCTCCTCCGCCATCTCGGTGGCGAAGTGGACCATCGCCTCGACGATGTCCTCCTCCCGGACCGTGGCGATGCGCTCCCCGCGGCGGATGATGTCGCCCTTGCCGTTCCCGGCGGCGACGCCGAGGTCGGCCTCGCGGGCCTCCCCCGGACCGTTGACGACGCAGCCCATGACCGCGATGCGCAGCGGCGCATCGAGCCCCTCGAGGCCCTTCTGGACCTCCTCGGCGAGCGTCCACACGTCGACCTGCGCGCGCCCGCAGGACGGGCAGGAGACGACATCGAGGCCCCGCTCCCGGAGATGGAGCGCCTCGAGGATCATGATCCCGGCCTTGACCTCCTCGACCGGGTCGGCTGAGAGCGACACCCGGATCGTGTCGCCGATGCCCTCGGCGAGCAGTGCACCGATACCCACCGCCGACTTGATCGACCCCGAGTGCAGCGGCCCGGCCTCGGTGACCCCGAGGTGCAGCGGGTAGTCGCAGCGCTCCGCGAGGAGGCGGTAGGTGCGGATCATCGTCCACGGGTCGGAGTGCTTGACCGAGATCTTCGTGTTGAAGAAGTCGACGTCCTCGAGGAGGCGCACCTCGCGCAGCGCCGACTCGACCATCGCCTCGGGCGTCGGGCCACCGAACTCCTCGAGGATCGAGTCCTCGAGGCTGCCGCCGTTGACGCCGATGCGGATCGCGACGCCCGCCTCCGCGGCGAGCCGGCCGAGCAGCGCGACCTTGTCGTGCTTCTTGATGTTGCCGGGGTTGATGCGCACCCCGGCGCAGCCGGCCTCGATCGCCATGACCGCGTACTTCCACTGGAAGTGGATGTCCGCGATGACGGGGATGCGCGCGTGCTCGGCGATGCGCTTGAGCGCCTCGGCGTCCTCGCGGCGCGGGACGGCGACGCGCACGATGTCGGCCCCAGCGGCCTGGACCGCGGCGATCGCCTGCAGCGTGAGGTCCGCGTCGTGGGTCGGCGTGACGGTCATCGTCTGCACCGTCACCGGGGCGTCCCCGCCGACCGCGAGCGGACCGAGCGTGATGCGGCGCGACGCGCGGCGCGTCGGGCCGTCGCCGGGCAGCGCCACGGACGCGTCCGTGGCGGGCGACGTGCCGGGGGCGAGAGGGAGCGTGGTGCTCACGGCGGGGACCTCGTCCTCGTGCTGGGGTTCGGATGCAGCCTCGGAGGGTGTTCGGAGCTGCTCCCCGAGGGTATCCCCGGCACCTCTGTGGACCCCCTCGGGGACCGACCGGCGCCTCGTGGTCAGAGCCGGATGGGATCGGTCAGGTCGAGCCAGAGCGTCGTCACGAGGAGCAGCGCGAGCACGGCGATGACCGGGATGGCGATCGCCGCGATCGCCTCCGGACGGACGCGGTAGTCCGCGACCCGCCCGCGCAGCCGGCGGACGCCGTTCACGGCCGACTCGACGGCGACGACGGCCAGGTGGCCGCCGTCGAACGGCGGCAGCGGCAGCAGGTTGAACAGGAAGAAGAACACGTTGATCGCGGCGAGCAGCGTGAGCACCACCGGGAGCCCGCCCTCGCGTGCGCCGACCTGACCGGCGAGCGATGCGGCTCCGACGAGCGAGACCGCACCGTCGGGTGCGCGCTCCTCACGGCCGAGCGCCTGCGCGACGAGGTCGGAGAGCCCTGAGGGTGAGAGGATGCGGACGAGCCCTGCGACGGACTCCTCGACCATGGGCAGCACACCCCCGGGCGATCCCGGTCCCGGCTCACCGACCGCAGCCCCGACGACCGCCTCCCCGAGGCCGAGGTCGCGCAGCTCCGGCTCCGTCGCGATGCCGATCACCCCGATCTGGACGCCGTCGTCCGTGACGACCGGCTCGGGGACGACGTCGAGCAGCAGCCGCTCCCCGGCGCGCTCGACGGCGAGGATGGTCGCGACCCCGGGTCGCTCGCGGAGCGCGTCACGCAGGACGAGGAAGTCCTCGCTCGTGACGTCGTCGACGGCGACGAGCACGTCACCGGCCGCGATCCCCGCACGATCGGCGGGCGAGCCCTCACGGACGAACGCGACGCTCCCGGTCAGCCCGCCGGTCGGCTGCGGCCAGGCCGCGAGGACCGTCGCGAGCAGCACGAACGCGATGATGAGGTGTGTGAACGGTCCGAGCGCGACGACGGCGACCCGCTGCCAGGCAGGACGGTCCGCGTAGCGGCGCCCCTCGTCGCCGCGGAGCAGCCGGTGCGTGACATCCCCGACGCGTGTGCTCGCAGGGAGCTCGAGGTGGAGCGCGCGCTCGAGCGCATCGCGGAGCGCCACATGCTCCGGCGCGGGCGTGAGTCCCCGCGTGGTGTCGCGGATGCGATGGGCGAGTTCGATGGGCGTCCCGCGGTGGGCGAGCTCCGCGTCGAGCGCCGACCACCAGCGACGGGCGTCCTCCTCGTCGCGGACCACGGGGAGCGCGTCGACGAGCGGAGGCTGCAGCTCGTCGTCATCACCCATCCCGATGATGCGCACGTACCCACCGAGCAGGACGGCCTTCAGTCCGTACTCCGTCTCGCCACGGCGGGTCGACCACAGCGTCGGTCCGAAGCCGACGAAGAAGCGGTCGGCGCGCATCCCGGTCAGCTTCGCGCTGACGAGATGCCCGGCCTCGTGGATCACGATCGCGAGCACGATGCTTGCGACGAACGCGACGATCCCGACCGTGGCGCTCACGTCGCCGACCCTCCGCTGACGAGCGCATCGACGCGCTCCGCGGCACCGCGCGCGACGGGAAGCATGTTCCCATCACCGAGCGTGCGTGCCGCGAGCAGCTGACCGCACGCGGCCTCCGTATCGCGTCCGCGCGTGTCACGCAGGGTGATCGTCGCGCCGGCCTGCTCGACCCGCGCGACGAACGCGTCGGTCCGCTCGCGGGTCGGCTCCTTCCAGCGGACGCCGGGCGTGGGGTTCATCGGGATGACGTTCACGTGCGCGCGCATCCGGCGGGCCAGACGAGCGAGGGCGTCCGCCTGGACGACGTCGTCGTTCACGTCGCCGATGAGACACCACTCGATGGTGACGCGACGGCCGGTGCGTGCCCGGTAGGTCTGGACCGCGTCCTCGAGCTCGACGAGCGGGTGCACCCGGTTGATCGGCACGAGCTCGTCGCGCAGCCGGTCGGTCGCCGCGTGCAGGCTCACCGCGAGGGTCAGCGGCAGACCGAGGTCGGCGAGCCGGGAGACGGCGGGCACGAGGCCGACGGTCGACACGGTGATGCTGCGCGCCGACAGGCCGAAGCCCTCCGGGTCGTGGAGCCAGCGCACGCTCGCGATGGTGGCGTCGAGATTCGCGAGCGGCTCGCCCATCCCCATGTAGACGACGTTCGTGACGTGGTCCGGCCCACCGCCCTCGAGCCCGGCCGGTCCGAGCTCGACGTCGCCGATCCGTCCGGTCGCGAGGGCCTGCTGCGCGACGACGACCTGGCGAACGATCTCGCCTGCGGTCAGCTGGCGACGCAGCCCCGCCTGCCCGGTCGCGCAGAACGGACATCCCATCGCGCAGCCGGCCTGGGTCGAGATGCAGACGGTGGCGCGGCGCGGGTACCGCATCAGCACCGTCTCGATGGCCTCGCCGTCGCGGAAGCGGAGCAGGAACTTGTGCGTGCGCCCACCGTCCGCGACATGGTGGGCGACGAGCTCGGGCGTCGAACCTTCGGTCGATTCGGCGAGACGCTCGCGCAGCGCGGCCGGGAGGTCGGTCATCCGCATCGGGTCGTCGACACCCCGCACAAGCCAGGAGGCGACCTGTCCCGCGCGGTAGGCCGGCTCGCCGAGCTCGGTCATGAGCTCGACGAGACCGTCGCGGTCGAGGGCGTAGAGGTCGAGGGCGGAGAGGTCGAGGGTCATGGCAGCGACGTCAGGAGCGCGTGACCGACGGGGAGCGCGAGCAGGAGCCCGTCGACACGGTCGAGCACACCGCCGTGACCGGGGAGCAGCCGACCGAGGTCCTTCACGCCGAGGTCGCGCTTGACCATCGAGGCGACGAGGTCGCCGAGCAGCGCCGCGACACCGACGGCGATCCCGATGGACGCTCCGCGCAGGACCGAGCTCGACCCATCGAGCGGCAGCACGGCAGCGCCGACGGCGGCGGCCGCCACGAGACCTCCGACGACGCCCTCCCACGTCTTGTTCGGGCTGACCGTCGGCGCGAGCGGCCGCCGTCCTATGCGCGACCCGACGAAGTAGGCGGCGATGTCGCCGGCCGCGGCCGCACCGAGCACCATCGAGAGTGCGACGATGGGTGCGTCGCCCGCCCGCAGCAGGAGCGCGAACGATGCGAGCCCCCCCAGCCACGCGCCGAGGAGCACCGTGCGCGCGACGGTGCCGAGCACGTCGCGCCGCGCACGGTCCGCGAGCGAGCGCAGCAGCGCGAGCACCGTGAGCGCCGCGAGACCGGCGGCCTGCCCACCGGCACCGGCGAGATGCGTCGCGGTGAGCAGCACGACGGTCGCAGCGACGAGCACGTCCGTGTGGACGGGCCGGTCGAGACCGCCGAGGACCGACCCGAGCTCGACGTGAGCGGCGATGAGCAGCAGCCCGACGAGCACGGTCAGCGCCCAGGGAGGGAGGACGAGCGCGGTCGCGAGCAGCCCAGCGAGTGCGACCCCGACGGCGGTGGCCGCGACGAGGTCACGCCCCTTCCGCTGCGTGACGTCCGACGTCACGTGCGGTGTGGTGCTCGGCGGCTGCTCCATCCGGATGCTCAGGTCGGGCCGTCGCGGCCTAGACCTCGAGCAGCTCCTTCTCCTTGACCTCGAGCGCCTTGTCGACCTGACCGACGTGCGTCGCGGTGAGGTCCTCGAGCTGCTTCGCGGCGCGCTCGTGATCGTCCTTGCCGACCTCGCCGTCGTCCTCGAGGCGCTGCATCGCGTCGCGCGCACTGCGCCGCACGTTGCGCAGCGCGACGCGGCCCTCCTCCGCCGTGCTGCGGGCGAGGCGGATGTAGTCCTTGCGGCGGTCCTCGCTCAGCTCGGGGAAGACGCAGCGGAGGACGCTGCCGTCCGAGGCCGGGTTGAGCCCGAGGTCGGCCTCGCGGATCGCGCGGGCGATGTCATCGATCGCGGCCTTGTCGAACGGGTTCACGACGAGGATGCGCGGCTCGGGGACGGAGAAGTTGGCGAGCTGCTGGATCGGCGTCGGCGTCCCGTAGTACTCGACGACGATGCGGTTGAGCAGCTGCGGGTTCGCGCGCCCCGTCCGGATGGTGGCGAAGTCCTCGCTGACCTTCGCGACGGCCTGGCCCATGCGGTGGCCCGCATCGGTCATGATCGATTCGAGGCTCATGCTGCGCTCCTGTGGCGACGTCCGGTCCCGTCCGTCCCGGACTTCACGGACGTTCGGTGTGGGGGCGATGGTACGGCGCGTCGGTGACCCCGCCCGGGCTCAGACCTCGGCGTCCGCCGCGTGGACGAGCGTGCCGACGTCCTCTCCGCGGACGACGCGGCGGATGTTGCCGGCGCGCAGCAGCTCGAAGACGACGATGGGGAGCGCGTGATCCATGCACAGCGAGATCGCTGTCGCGTCCATGACCTTGAGGCCCTGGTTGAGCACCGACAGGAAGTCGATGTGCTCATAGCGGACCGCGTCCGGGAAGCGGTTCGGGTCGCGGTCGTACACGCCGTCGACCTGCGTGCCCTTGAGGATCGCGTCCGCACCGATCTCGAGCGCGCGCTGCGCCGCGGTCGTGTCGGTGGTGAAGTAGGGAGCGCCGAGTCCGGCCGCGAACACGACGACCCGCCCCTTCTCGAGGTGACGCATCGCGCGACGACGGATGTAGGGCTCGGCGAACTGCTGCATCGAGATGGCGGTCTGCACGCGCGTGGGGACGCCGGCCTTCTCGAGCGCGTCCTGCAGCGCCAGCGCGTTGATGGTCGTCGCGAGCATCCCCATCTGGTCGGCGCTCGAACGGTCCATCCCGGCGGCGGCCGGTGAGTTGCCGCGGAAGATGTTGCCACCGCCGACGACGATCGCGACCTCGGTGCCATCGCTCTCCTTGAGCTCGGCGACCTCCTCCGCGACGCGACGCACGATCGTCGGATCGATGCCGCCCTGCACGGCGGGATCGGAGAACGCCTCGCCCGACAGCTTCAGCAGGACGCGCCGGTACGGGCTCCGCGCTCCCACCGTCAGGCCCCGACCTCGAAGCGGGCGAACCGTGCGACCTCGATCTTCTCACCGAGCTGGCCCTGCACGTCGCTGATCGCCTGGGCGACCGTGCGGTCAGGATCGATGACGAACGCCTGGTCGAGGAGCACCCAGTCCGACAGGACCTTCTTGACCTTGCCGTCGACGATGCGGTCGATCATCTCGGCGGGCTTGCCCTGCTCGACCGCCTCCTTGCGAGCGAACTCGCGCTCCTTGTCGAGCATCGCCGGGTCGACGTCCTCGGCGCGCACGAACAGCGGCTTGCTCGCGGCGATGTGCATGCACAGCTGCTTCGCGAGCTCCTGGAACGGCTCGCTCTTCGCGACGAAGTCCGTCTCGCTCGAGAGCTGCAGCAGGACGCCGACGCGCGCGGGTGCGCCCGGGCTCGGCTGGTGGAGGTAGGAGATGACCGAGCCCTCGCCCGCGGTCCGGTCGGCGACGCGGGCATCCATCTTCGCGCCGGTGCGCTCGCGCACGAGCTCGGCCGCCTTCTCCATGTCGCCGCCGGCGTCCTCGAGCGCGCTCTTGCACGCCATCATCGGCGCGTTGGTCAGCTCGCGGAGCTGCTTGACGTCCGCAGCGGTGATCGCCATCGTCGGTCCTTCCCGGTCGTCGGTGTCGCTCGGTGTGGTCGGTGTCGTGCGTGCCGTGCAGGTCGTGGAGCGCGCCGATCAGGCGTCGGCGCCGTCCTCCACGAGGTCCTCGGCGATCTCCGGGACGGCCTGCGCAGCGAGGTCCGCCGCCGCGGCGCGGGACGCCTGCTCAGCGGCCTTCTGCCGCTCGAGCTCGAGCTCCCACGCCGCCTTCGGCTCGCTGGCGTCGGCGTCGACACCGGTCGCGGACGCCGCCTCGGCCTGCTCACGCAGCTCGTCGTCGGCGGTGCGGGACGCACGCAGCATCAGTCCGTCGGCGCACGCGTCGGCGATGATGCGCGTCAGCAGCGTCGAGGAGCGGATCGCGTCGTCGTTGCCCGGGATCGGGTACTGCACGACGTCGGGGTCGCAGTTCGTGTCGAGGATGCCGACCACCGGGATGTTCAGGCGGTTCGCCTCCTTGACGGCGATCTCCTCGATGACGGTGTCGACGACCCAGACGGCGTTGGGCACCTTCGCCATGTTGCGGATGCCGCCGAGGGTGAGCTCGAGCTTCTCGCGCTCACGCTCGAGCTGGAGGACCTCCTTCTTCGGCAGGAGGTCGTAGGTGCCGGAGGACTGCATCGCCTCGAGCTCGCGCAGGCGTGCGATGCGGGACCGGATGGTCTCGAAGTTGGTGAGCATGCCGCCCATCCAGCGCTCGGTGACGTACGGCATGCCGACGCGCTCGGCCTGGTAGCGGATGGTCTCGGCGGCCTGCTTCTTCGTGCCGACGAACAGCACGGTGCCACCGCGGGCAACGAGGTCGCGGGTGAACGAGTACGCCTGCTCGATCAGTCCGACGGTCTGCCGGAGATCGATGACGTAGATGCCGTTGCGCTCGCCGTAGATGAAGCGGCGCATCTTGGGGTTCCAGCGACGGGTCTGGTGCCCGAAGTGGACGCCGGCCTCGAGCAGCTGGCGCATGGTGACGACGGCCATGGGTGATCCTCTCGGTTCGGTTGGGCCTCCGCCCGCGTCGTCCGGGAGGTGGGACCGCGTCGCGGTCCACGCCGTGCGACCCACCCCGCTCGCGCGGGGCACCGGGGCCGCCCGTCAGCGGGCGTGCGTGATGGATTCGATGGACTGCGGGGATGGAACACCCCGGCCGGAGCCGGGAGGGCGGATGCTAGCGCGCGTCGGGGCCGCGCGTCCCCGCCTCGTGGGCCGTGCCCGCGGAGGGGGACGGCGGCGCGGGGGTGTCGGAGGTCGGCAGCGACGGGAGCACCGGCGCCCCGTCGACCTGCTCGTCGGCCGGGACGGCGACGTCGGGCCGGCGGAGCGCGGCGCTCAGCAGGAAGACCAGGCCGATGATGATGAGGAGCCCGGGGAGCACGAGCCCCGCAGCGCTCCCCCGCAGGTACTCGAGCAGCCCGAGGCCGGTGAGGATGCCGCCGGGGATGAACGGCCACCACCAGCCTCCCTCCCGCGGGGTCCGCGCGAGCAGCTGGACGACCGGGATCAGGAGGAACCCGCCACCGAGGCCGAGGAGCGCGACGTCCGTGACGACGCCGACGTCCTCGAGCACGAGCGCGGTCCCGAAGCCGGTGAGGATGCCGCCGGGGACGAGGAACCCGTAGCTGCGGGTGGCGAGGAAGGTCGCGAGGAACGCGAGCCCGCCGAGCAGCACGACGGCGACGCCGCCGACGCCCGTGAGCTCGATGAGCAGCAGCGCGACACCGAGCACGACGAGCAGGACGCCAGCGAAGGAACGTCCGACCATCAGCTGTACCTCCGTCGTCGAGCGGCGCGTCGGAGAGCGAGGGGCCGCGTGGGCTCGCATGACGCGCCTGACGGCGACGCTAGCGAGCGCGACGAGCCTCGCCCAGGGCCGCGGGGCCCGATCCGCTCCGACGTTCGGGTCACGGCAGGATCGGCAGCAGCTCCCCTGCGGCATCGACGTCACCGAGCGCGGCGCTGACGACGGTCAGCGCGTCGCCGTAGGCCGTACCGAGCAGCGTCGCGAGA
>JAURQY010000020.1 GCA_030835875.1 Nitriliruptorales bacterium
CGTCCGGCGCGGCCATCCCGAGGGACTCGCTCGGAAGGCCGCACGGGACGCCGTGTACGCCGACCGAGAGCAGCGCAGCGCCGCGGAGCGATGAGCGCCGCAGGTCGACCGGGTGCCGGGAGTAGGCTGACGGCATCGGTCCATCCCTACCACCTCCGGGCCGGCGCGGAGCCTTCGTGAGCATCCTTCAGGTCTGGATCGTGCTCGGCGTCCCCGTTCTCATGACCGTCGTCGTCCTGCTCGTCGGTAGGTCGCCGGTCCGCGCTCGGATCGCGCTCGCCCTGCTCGCGGCGCTCGCCGCCGTGCTCGCGCTCTTCCCCGGTGCAGGCGGTCCCTCGATCGCGTTCCTCGCCCTGCCGGTCGTCGTCCTCATCGCCTCCGGTCGACTCGAGGGGACGCAGGGGGCGCGGCACCACGAGGAGCGGCGTCGTCTGACCACGGCAGGTGGGGTCTGAGCCTCACGACGTCCCCCGACACGCGGCTCGACATCGGGGTCGTCCAGCGGCGCACCCGGCGGCTCCTCGTCACGACCCAGGTCCTCGGGGGCCTCGGCGTCGGTGCCGGTGTGACGGTCACGACCCTGCTCGCGTTCGAGCTGTCCGGATCCGCCGCACTCGCTGGACTCGCCGCCTCGGCCTCGGCGTTCGGTGCTGGTGTCGCCGCGGCCGCCATCGGCGCCACCTCCCGCTTCGGCCGACGGCCCGGACTCGTCGGCGGCTACCTCGTCGGGCTGCTCGGTGCGGTGCTGGCCGTCATGGCGGCCGTCGTCACGAGCTTCCCGCTCATGGTCGCGGCGACCTTCCTGTTCGGTTCGTCGAACGCCTCGAACCTCCAGTCCCGCTACGCGGCGACGGACCTGTCGAGTGCGGCCCGTCGTGGCTCGGACCTGTCGATCGTCGTGTGGGCGACGACGGTCGGTGCGGTCCTCGGGCCGAACCTGACCGGGCCGGGCGTCGTGGCGGCGGGCATCCTCGGCGTCCCCGATCTCGCCGGTCCCTACCTGCTCTCGGCGTCCGCCTTCGCCGCGTCCGCACTGCTGCTCCTCGTCGGGCTGCGTCCCGACCCGCTCCGCATGGCCCGGGACCTCGCCGCTGCGGAACGGGCGAGCGACGGCGCCGTGCCGGTCGCACCGCGGCGGTCGGTCGTGACCACGCTCCGGGTCGTCGTCGCGCAGCCGTCGACCCGTGCGGCCATCGCGACGATCGCGAGCGCGCAGGCGGTCATGGTCGGCGTCATGGTCATGACGCCGGTCCACATGGGACATCACGGTGCCGACGTGCGCATCATCGGGCTCACGATCAGCCTCCACATCTTCGGCATGTACGCGTTCAGTCCGATCTTCGGCCGGCTCGTCGACCGCATCGGCACGCGGGCCGTGCTCGGTGTCGGACTCGCGCAGCTCCTCCTCGCCGTCCTGCTGGCGGCGCTCAGCACCCCGCAGGGGGGTGTCGGCTTCCTCGCAGGACTGCTCCTGCTCGGGACCGGCTGGTCGGCGGCACTCATCGCGAGCTCGGCGCTCCTGACCGAGTCGCTGCCCATCGAGGACCGTGCGCCGGCACAGGGATTGAGCGACCTCGCGATGAACGTGGCGGGTGGAAGTGCGGGTGCGCTCTCGGGGCTGCTGATGACGCTCCTCGGTTATCCACTCATGGCTGCGGCGACGATCGCGCTGCTCCTCGGGCCCGCATGGCTCATCATCGTCGCTGTCAGTCAGCAGCGGGATCGGCGCGGGTCGGGGCATGGTGCGACCGGAACGGTCATGGTGAGCAGGACGACGGGAGACGCCGAAGGGGCCTGACGCGGCGGCCTGGCGCGTCCGGCACACTGCCGCATGTCACTCCGGTCGAGTCCGCGGCCGTGATCGTGGAGGTGCGTGATGTCGACACCGGTCGCGATGCGCGACGGGCCCCGCACCTATGCGGTGCGCACCTTCGGGTGTCAGATGAACGAGCACGACTCCGAGCGTGCGGCTGGGATCCTCGAGGCGGTCGGGTACCGGCGGGCCTCCGACCCGATGGACGCGGACCTCGTGCTCCTCAACACCTGTGCAGTCCGTGAGAACGCGGACGAACGTCTCTACGGCACGCTCGGGCACCTGAAGGGTCTGAAGGACGCTCGACGCGACGAGGGCCGCGACCTCACGATCGTCGTCGGCGGCTGCCTCGCGCAGAAGGACGGTGCGACGGTCGCGGAGCGTGCCCCCTGGGTCGACGTCGTCTACGGGACGCACAACCTCGGGAGCCTGCCGGACCTGCTCTCACGCGCTGACGCGGACCATCTCCCCGTCGTCGAGCTCCTCGAGACGCTCGAGGTGTTCCCCTCGGCGCTCCCGTCGCAGCGGGATGTCCGCCACCACGCATGGGTCTCGATCTCCGTCGGCTGCGACAACACCTGCTCCTTCTGCATCGTGCCGGCGCTGCGTGGGCCTGAGCGTTCGCGACCGGTGCCCGAGATCCTCGCCGAGGTCAGGGGCCTCGTCGCCGACGACGTGGTGGAGGTCACGCTCCTCGGGCAGAACGTCAACTCGTACGGGCGCGACCTCGAGGGACGAGCGCTGTTCGCCGACCTGCTGCGTGCGCTCGGTGACGTCGAGGGTCTGCTGCGCGTCCGCTTCACGTCGCCACACCCGCGTGACTTCACACCGGACGTGCTCGAGGCGATGGCGGCGACACCCAACGTGATGCCTCACCTCCACCTGCCGCTGCAGTCGGGGTCCGACAGGGTCCTCAGGGAGATGCGGCGCAGCTACCGCCGGGAGCGCTACCTCGGCCTCGTCGATCGCACCCGTGCGCTCCTGCCGGACGCGTCGCTCACGACCGACATCATCGTCGGCTTCCCCGGCGAGACGGAGCAGGACTTCCTCGACACGCTCGACGTCGTCGAGCAGGTGCGCTTCGACCAGGCATTCAC
>JAURQY010000021.1 GCA_030835875.1 Nitriliruptorales bacterium
CCGACGAGGATGACGAACTCGTCGTCCGCGACCTCGAAGGACAGATCGAAGATGGCCTGCGTCCCATCGGGATAGACCTTGTTGACCTTGTCGAAGACGATGTCTGCCATGATGCTCCCCTCAGCGTGCAGCGGTCGATGCGGTGGTCGGTCGTCGGACGGTGCGCTGCATCCTCGTCAGCCCTTCACGGACCCGGCGAGGATGCCGCGGACGAAGTAGCGCTGGAGCGCGAAGAAGACGATGATCGGGAAGAACGCCTGCACGAACGCGCCGGCCGTGAGCAGATGCTCGTAGCGGCCGAAGTCGCCGGCGATCGCCGCGATGATCACGGTGGCCGGCATCTTGTCCGGAGCGAACGGCCCGATCATCGTCAGCGCGATCAGGTAGTCGTTCCACGTCCAGAGGAACTGGAAGATCGCGAACGCCGCGAGCACCGGGATCGAGAGCGGGAGCACGAGCCGGACGAAGATCTGGAAGTGATCGGCGCCATCGATCCGAGCCGATTCGAAGATGTCCTTCGGCAGCCCGCTGATGAAGTTGTGCAGCAGGAAGATCGCGAGCGGCATCGCGAAGCCAGCATGCGTGAGCCAGACGGCCGTCGTCGTCCCCGTCAGTCCGAGGTCCGGGAAGATACTGATCGTCTTCTCGATGAACGGCAGCGTCTGGTTCGCGCCACCGTTGTAGAGCTGGAGCAGCGGGATCAGGGCGGTCTGGATCGGCACCGCGAGGAGCGACACGGTCCCGACGAAGAGCCACTCGCGGCCACGGAAGTCCATCCACGCGAATGCGTAGGCAGCGAACGCGGCCATGGCGATGGGGATGACCGTCGCAGGCAGCGCGATCGCGAACGAGTTGATCACGCCCTGGACCAGCCCGCCCTGGACGTCGGTCCCGAGGACGGTCGCGTAGTTGTCGAGCGTGAGCGCGTCGTCGCGCAGCATGAGCCACCATGGGGTGGTGCGCTGCTCGGAGGCGCCGCGGAACGAGTTCGCGAACAACCCGATGGTCGGGAGCGCCCAGACGAGGACGATCAACCACAGCGCGCCCGTCGGGATGCGGGAGATGATGCCGTAGATGGTGCGGCCGACCCCCTCCCCGCTCCCGCGGGTGCTCAGCGCACTCATGCGGCCTCCTTCTGGATGCGACGGATGTTCACGTACATGACGGGGAGGACCGAGAGGAAGAGCACGGTCGCGACCGCAGAGCCGACACCGAAGTTCGCATCGATGAAGGCACGGTTCCACATCTCGTTCGCGAGCACCTGGGTGCCGAAGTTCCCGTTCGTCATCACCTTCACGATGTCGAAGACCTTCATGACGACGACGATGATCGTCGTGATCACGACGCCGATCGTCGGACGGATCTGTGGGAGCACGATGCGCCAGAACGACTGCGCCTCGTTCGCTCCGTCGACCCGACCGGCCTCGAGGAGGTCCGCCGGGACGCCCTTGATCGCCGCGGAGAAGATGACCATCGCGAACCCGGTGTAGACCCAGATGAACGGGATCATGATGAAGACGTTGTTGTAGGCGCCGAACTGCTGCGTCCCCGAGATGAACAGGAGCGCCGTCGTGATTGGGTCGCCATCGACGACCTGCACACCCGCAGCTCCCTCGCCGGCGAGGAAGAGCGAACCGAGCCAGGCGAGACCGATCGCAAGGAAGCCGGACGCCCAGCCGGTCCCGAGCGCGCCCTGGCGGAGTGCGAGGACCGCGAACAGCGCGAGGAGCGCGGCGATCACGAGGATCGACGTCCCGGCGGTCCCAGCGCGCTCGGAGACCGCGAGGTTCCCGATGCCGACCCAGATCGCGTTGAGCACACCGGTCTGTGGGTCCTGCTGCGGCCGAGCGAGATACATGAAGCGCCAGATGATGCCCGCACCGACGAAGCTGAGTGCCATCGGCATGAAGATGATCGACTTCGCGGCCGACTCGGCCCGCGCCCGGTCCGCGAGTGCAGCGATGGCGAGGCCGAGGCCCGCCGCGGTCGACGTGACGAGCACGACCCACCACAGGTTGTTGAAGAGCGTGCCGCGGAGCTGCACGAACACCGCGAAGGAGAGCATGAGGGCCGCGACCCCGATGAAGCCGCCGCCCGGCCCGCTGAAGCCCGAGTTCCCAGGGTTGCGACGCAGGTAGTCGACCATCACGGCGACGAGCACCGCGATCACGAGCCCGGCGACGATCGGCCAGGCGGCGACGGGGAGCCCGTCGAACGCGCCGGAACGGTCGGCGAGGCCGCCGGCGAGCAGCAGCGCCGACGCGGCCGCGGAGGCGACGAGGCGCGGTGGGACGAGCCCGTCGATGTTGCGCCGCTGTCGGACCGCCATCACCAGTCCTGCGACCAGCGCGAACGCGAACGCGAGGAACTCCGTCGAGGCGAAGATACCCCGCCATGCGCTGACGTCGTAGAAGGAGGGCTGCCCGAAGATGAAGGCGAAGTTCTCGAGTCCGATGAAGTCGCCGGACCCGCGCTCGAGGAACGAGATGTAGACCGTCCGCAGCGTGGGGACGATGAGCGCGGCGCCGAGGAAGGTCAGGGCGGGCGCGAGGAAGATCACCGTACGGATGCGACCTTCGATCCGCAGCCGATCGCCCATCTCGAGGGTCGGCCCGAGGCCGAGCCGGAGTCCGACGAGCCCTCCGAGCACCGAGCTCGCGATGATCGCCTCACCGACGGTGCCGGTGCCGAGCTCCGGCAGTCCGAAGGCGCCGAGCAGCCAGCCCCATGCGGCACCGAGCAGCGCACCGCGGACGAGGTCGCGGCCGCGCAGCCGCGCCAGCAGGGCACCGACCGCCGCGACGGCCGCGGTGGCACCGACGAGTCCGACGGGGTCGAGCGACGGGAGCGAACCGGTCCGCAGGAACGCGCCGACGAGCGCACCGAATCCGGTCCCACCGACCACGCCGACCATCAGGCGCGTTCGGCCCTGCGTCCCGCCGATCGCGACGCCGTAGGCGGCTCCGAGCACACCGACCACCGGGATGAGCCACACGCTGCGGTCGACCCGCGACCCGACCGTTCCGAGGAACAGGCCCATCGCGTCGTTGCCGACGAGGATCGCACCGAGGAGCAGTCCGAGCACAGCACCCGAGATGCCGGTGAAGCGGGCCCATGCGCGCAGCGACTGGTCCAGCCAGCGATTCGCGAGCACGAACAGGCTGGCGCTGAGGGCGAGCGCGAGCACGACGCTGTGCACCGCACCACGCACGCCGTCCCGGTCGAGGTAGAGCCACCACACGAGGCCGGTGCCCGCGAGTGCGAGGACGAGGCGCGCGACACGGCGGGTGACCGAGAGGGTCGGGCTCCGGTAGGCCTGCAGCGCGCCGAGGACGCCACCCGCACCGATGGCCCCGGCGAGGACCCGCTGGAGGGTCCTGACGACCGCGCCGGCCTCCGACGCTGCGGTGGGGACGACGAAGGACGCGGCGAGGAACGCGGCGAACAGTCCTCCGGAGACGAGGAGCGTGCGGCCGGAACCGCCACCGTCCACTGACCGTTCGCGCTCGCTCGTCGGGCGCTCGGTCATCGGGCTCTCGGACGTCATGCTCGCCATCCGCGCGCTCCCCTCGTGCTCCCCCGGACCTTCCCAGGCCGGCCAAGCAGGCTAACGCACGAGCAGAGGCGCGGCAGGGCGGCCTCGGAGACGCGCGCAGAGCACCCCCGAACGGCGAGGTGCCGGCGCCCCGTGGGGCGCCGGCACCTCAGTGCCGTTCAGACGGCGTGGATCAGGAGGCCGCGTCGATCGCCGCGAAGGCGTCGGCCACGGACTTGTCCCCGTTCACCGCAGCCGTGCCCTCGTCCCAGAACGCGCGGTTGCGCGCGGGGACCATGAGGTCGGAAGCGTCGAAACGGGCCGGCGAGGCGCTCGCCAGGGTCTCGTACCAGGTCTGCTCGACCGGGTTGAAGACCGACGGGTCCAGGTTGGTGTTCGAGGACATGAACCCGGAGGCCGCACCCTCACCGCTGGCCGCAGCCGCACGAGCCGCCTGGGCACGCTGACGTGCCTCCTGGCCCTCGGAGTCGGTCAGCCAGGTCATGAGCGCCCAGACCTCGGGAGCGTCACGGAACGCACCGACGGAGTTCCCCGCGGTGAGCACGGGCGAGCGCCCGTCGCCACCGGCCGGGAAGTACGCGACGCCGACGTCACCGTCCGGGCCGATCGTGCCACCCGCGGTGTCGAAGAACGAGGCGAAGAACTGCGCCTGACGGTGCATCGCGCAGTCACCGTTGACGAGTGGCTCGGCGTTCGCACCGAACGGCGTCGCCGCGATGGTTCCACCCGAGGCGTAGACCATGCCCGGCGTGTTCCACACGGAGAGGATCTCCTCAGCGACCGCGACGATGCGCGGGTCGGAGAAGGTCACGTCACCTGCGGTCCACTCGTCGTAGACGTTCTCGTCGACGAGACGGAGGACCATCTCCTCCATCCAGTCGGTGAACGGCCAACCGGTGGCGCCACCCGACTCGATACCGACGCACCACGGGGTGATGCCGTCCGCGATCATCGTGGCCGAGAGGTCCTTCAGGCCGTCCCAGGAGTCCGGGATCTCGTAGCCGTTGTCGGCGAAGATCGCGTTGTTGAACCAGAGGATGGACTTCAGGTCGGTCTTGTAACGGAGCGCGTAGGTCTCGCCATCGACGACGTACGGGTCGTTCGTGCCGGACGGGAACTGCGCGTTGGTGCGCTCGACGACAGCCGCGGGGACCGCGAGGATCGAGCCCGCCTGCGCGAAGCCACGGACACCACCCGGCTGCGGGATGAGCGCCATGTCCGGCGGGTTGTTGCCCTGGATCATGACGTTCAGCTGCGGCTCGAAGTCGGCCGAACCGGTGTAGACGGCGTTGATGCCGGTCGCCTCGCGGAAGAGCGCGAGGGTGTCGTTGAACGCGCCGGCCTCGACCTCGGAACGCTCGGAACCGAAGACGCTCACCGAGCGGCCCTCATACGCGCCCGCGAGCGCGCGGCCGAGGAAGTCGTCCTCCGCGAGGTCGTCCCAGGGGTTCGCCTCTTCCGTCGGGGCCGGTGCCGGCTCCGGGGTCGCGGCGGGCTCGTCGGCGTCACCCGCACATGCGGCGATGACGAGACCGAGAGCGGCGAGGGGTGCTGCGAAGCGCAGCTTGGTCCTCTTCATCCGTAGTCCTCTCCTGTGTTCACTTCCCCCACCGGGAGGTCCGGTGGGCTGGGGCTGAAGCCCCGCCCGGTCCGACGACCGGCGGCACCGAGTACGAGATGGCGCCGGCATGCCAAGGGGATCGCAGGACCCCCCGGACCGGACGATGCGCCGATGAGCGTACTACAGGGGTCGTCGTCCGGCAGGGGACGTCGGGCCCTTGCAGCGTGGGACCGCAGGACGGCTCAGAGGGCGACGACGGGGATGTCGAGCGCCCGCGCCAGGGCGACCATGACCCCTCTGACGTCCCCGTGGACGAGGCCGTAGTGGTGGTCGAGGCCCTCCGCGAGGACCGTGCCGACGAGCGCGTCCGCAGGCGTGTCGGGGCGCACCACCGCCGCCGTCCCGGTGAAGGGGCGGGGCGCGTCGAGGATCTCGCCCCCGCCGATCGCGAGGCGCAGGCCGCCGTGCGTGTGCCCGATGCGGGCCATCGTGATGCGGCCGGGCCGGAGCCGGAACTCGTGGAGGAGCGGCCGGCGACGGTTCGGATGCACGGTGCTCGCGACCGGCTCATCGGGGTGTGCGAGGTCGGGCGCCGCCTGACCGCAGTGCCAGAACGCGACGGTCCCGTCCGCGGCCGCGTCGACGAGGTCTGCGACGAACGCACGCCGACCGGACGCCGCCTCGAGCGCGACCGCGGTCACCGCACCGAGCACGTCGGCCTCGCACGTCGCGGGGGTGCCGGCCTCGGCGAGCATGCCCTGCGCGGCACAGGCCGCTGCGTCCATCTCCATGAAGCACTCGGGCCAGCAGCGCGTCGCGACCGCTGACCAGCCACGGTCCTCGACGAGCCCGCGCAGCGCGACATGGAGTCGCAGTGTCGCATCGACCCCGCCCGCGTCGACCGCGTCGGCACCGCGCTGCGCCACGATCGCGCGCAGCGGGACGAGCTCGTCCTCGCCAGCAGCGCGTGCGCGATCGAACATCGCATCGAGCTCGACGTGTTCGAGCGTGGTCCCGAGCGTCGCGAGGTCCGCCTCACCCGCGCCGCACGGGTCGAAGCCGTCCGGGTGGTGGCCGACCCGCCCGACGGTCATCGACGCGAGCCGTGCCCGGACCGCGTCGGCGCGCACGCGGTCCTCCGCGGTCGGCTCGGGGAGCGCCGGCGGGGTCGGACGCGGTGCGGGTGCGGTGAGCGCATCCGCGAGCCGCTGCGCAGCATCGGGAGCAGTGGGGTCGAGGTAGAGCGCGCGCACGTCACGGTCGTCAGCGCGAAGGCGGTAGGCGGCGAGGTTGATGCCGCACAGGGCGTTCATCGTGAGCCGCCCGCCGGTGCGCGGCTCGGGTGCGCCCCAGAGCACGATCGGGAGGTCGACGGGGAGCGCCGCGACGGCGGCCGCCGGCAGCGTCGAGTCGGTGAAGGTCGCCTGCAGGACGACGACCGCATCGAGTCCGTCGCCGGCGGCCGCAGCTCCGAGCACCGCCCCTGCGGTCTCGACATCGGGCGTCTCGACGGCGAGACCGCCCGTGTCGAACACCTCGAGGTCGGGCACGGCAGCGAGCGCGGCGCGGACGGCGGTGGCGGTCGCGCCGGCCACCTCGAGGTCGAAGGTGGAGCGTCCGAGGGCGACGAGTCCGACGCGACGGGTCATGGGGTCCTCCGGGGAGCGGACGGGTCAGACCGGCGGGTCCGACCGATGGGTCAGACGGTACGGGGGTCAGCGCCGATCAGCGCCTCCACCTCGGCGAGGTCGGCGAGCGCGTCCCAGCCGCCGGTGCGCGACACGCGGAGCGCCGCTGCGGCGTTCGCGTGCACGACGGCATGCGCGACCGGCTCGCGCCGAGCGAGTGCGGCCGCGAACGCACCGTGCCACACGTCCCCGGCTCCGAGGGTCTCGACGGCGGTGACCGGCGGCGGGGCGGCGACGCCGGCGCTGCCGTCGACGTCACGCCACGCGACGCCGTCGGCGCCGAGGGTGACCGCGACCATCCCGCCACCGGCGAGCTCCGCGAGCGCATCGAGCGCCGCATCGGGCGCGTCGCCGACCGGTGGAGCACCGGCGTCGGTGAGCAGGTCGTCGAGCGCGTCGCGCGAGGCGACGACGTGGCTCGCGGCCCGTGCGAGACCGCGGACCCGGTCATGCTCGCCCGCATCGGTCCGGTCGAGGTCGAGCACGCCGGGCACGGCGGCCTGCGCGGCCGCCGCGAGCGCGAGTGCCGCTGCCGCGGGCCAGCGGACGTCGACGAGCACCGCATCGACCCCTGCAGCGCGCGCCATCATCGCCTCGGCCTCGGCGGGGTCGAGCGGCGCACGCAGGCGCCGGTCGGTGGCGTTGACGATCGTGCGCTCCCCGTCGGGGGTGACGATGACGAGCGACGTCGCGGTCGACACCTGCTCACGCACGACCATCCCGGACGTCCCGACACCTCGGACCTCGAGCGCAGCACGCAGCGCGTAGCCGCGGTCGTCGTCCCCGAGCGCCGCGACGAGCTCCGCATCGACGCCGAGCCGGGCTGCCGCAGCGGCCGCGGTCGTCGCCGGTCCGCCGTAGGCGGTGGTGATGCGGTCCGCGAACTGCTTCACGCCGGCGACCAGCGCAGCGGGCACGTGCGTCACGACGTCGACGACCGCGATGCCCACGCACAGCAGCGTGGGTCGGTCGCCCGCCCCATGCCCCGGACCGGGTGCCGTCACGACGCCGCCAGCTCGGCGACGACCGCGTCCGCGATGACCGTCGAGATCCGGACGTTCGACTCGTGCGTCACACCCGCGAGGTGCGGAGTGAGGAGCAGCCCCGGCACCCCGGCGTAGCGCGCACCGGCCGCCGCGTCGACGGGCTCGACAGGATGGACGTCGAGCGCCGCACCGGCGAGGTGACCGCTCCGCAGCGCCGCCACGACCGCGTCGTGGTCGACGACGCCACCGCGCGAGGTGTCGACGAGCAGCGCACCGACGGGCATCAGCCCGAGCGTCCGCTCACCCACGAGGCCGCGCGTCGACGGGAGCAGCGGCGCGTGCACGCTCAGCGCGTCGGACGCGGCGAACAGCGCATCGGGTTCCAGGAGCGTCACACCCGGCCCCGCATCGGTCACGACCGGGTCGGACGCGACGATCGCCATGCCGAGTGCGGCGGCGCGCTGCGCGACTGCGCGCGCGGTCGCCCCGAAGCCGAGCAGCCCGAGCGTGCGGCCGGCAAGCTCGCGGCCGATCAGCTCGGTGCGCGGCCACTCGCCGGCGATGACGCGTGCCGTCGTCGCGAACGACGGACGGGAGAGGAACAACAGCGCGCCGATGACGTGCTCGGCCACGGACATCGCGTTCGCGCCCGTCGCGAGGTGGACCGCGATACCACGCGCCTTCATCGTCTCGAGGTCGAGGTTGTCGGTACCGACGCCGAGCCGACCGACGGTCCGCAGCCTCGGGGCCGCGTCGAGCAGCTCGACGTCGACCTGGGTGCGGTCACGCACGATCAGCGCGTCCGCGTCGGCGACCGCCGCGAGCAGCCGCGCACGGTCGGACACGAGCGTCGCGTCGGCGAGGAGGTCCACCGACGCCTCGAGCGTCGCGACGCCATCCGGCGCGATGAACTCGCTGACGACGACGCGAGGGCGACCGCTCACGCGCGTCGCTCCGCAGCCGCGTCCGCCTCCATGCGATCCCAGTCGATGGGCGTGTCGAGCACGCGGTCGGCAGGCGGCATGGGGTACTTCAGCCCGTTCCCACAGTTGAAGAGCACCACTCGGTCATCGCGCGAGATGAGCCCGCGCTCGATGCCCTGCTCCCAGGCCGCGAACGTCGCCGCGCCCTCCGGGCAGATGAGCAGCCCGTCCTCCTGGGCGACGGTGCGCGCCCAGCGGTCGATGTCGTCGTCCTCGACGGCGATCGCCGCGCCCTCGGACTCGCGGACCGCGTCGAGGATGAGGAAGTCGCCGACGGCCGCAGGGACGCGGATGCCGCTCGCGATCGTGTGCGCGCCCTCCCACCGGGTCGCATGCCGCTCCCCCGCCTCGAACGCGCGCACCATCGGGGCACAGCCGGAGGCCTGGACCGCGTACATGCGGGGGCGCTCCTTGCCGATCCAGCCGAGCGCCTCCAGCTCGTCGAACGCCTTCCACATGCCGATCAGGCCCGTGCCGCCGCCGGTCGGATACATGATGGCGTCGGGCACCTGCCAGCCGAGCTGCTCGAGCAGCTCGATGCCCATCGTCTTCTTGCCCTCGATGCGGTACGGCTCCTTGAGCGTCGACACGTCGAACCAGCCCATCGGCTCCTTGCCCTCGCCGACGATCCGCCCGCAGTCGTCGATGAGCCCGTCGACGCGCCACACGTGCGCGCCCTGGAGCGCGATCTCGCGCACGTTCACCTCGGGCGTGTCCGCAGGGCAGAAGATGTAGGTCTCCATCCCCGCTCGCGAGGCGTAGGCGGCCATCGCTGCACCGGCGTTGCCGTTCGTCGGCATCGCGAGGCGCGAGAGGCCGAGCTCCTTCGCCATCGAGACGGCCATGCCGAGCCCGCGGGCCTTGAACGAGCCGGTCGGCAGGCGGCCCTCGTCCTTGACGAGCGCCCACTTCGCACCGAGCCGTGCGGTCGCGCGCGGGACGGGGACGAGCGGCGTGAACGTCTCGCCGAGCGACACGATGTCCTCGCTGCGCCGCACCGGCAGGATCTCGCGGTACTTCCACCAGTCGTCGTGCCGCGCCTCGACCGTCGCCCGGTCGACGGCCTCGGCGGCCGGCTCGAGGTCGTAGCGGACGAGCAGCGGACGTCCGGCGGACGAGAGGCCCTGCACGGTGTCGGCCGGGACCGTCTCAC
>JAURQY010000002.1 GCA_030835875.1 Nitriliruptorales bacterium
CCGAAGCGCAGCACGATGCCGAGGGTCACGACGGCGACGACCGCAGCGGCGACGAGCAGGCGTGAGGAAGGGCCGTCGGACGGGACCGGGTCGCGACGCAACGTCAGGTCATCACGCATGGTCGACCTCCTGGGAGCGGCGGAGGCGTCCGAGCCCGACCGCCATGAGGATGAGGAGCACGCCGGTGGTGAGCAGCGTCGCCGGAGCGCCGAGCGTGTCGGAGAAGAGCTCCACGACGAGGCGCGGCACGTTGACGAACAGGCCGAACGCACCGATGTAGAGCAGATGGAGGCGACCGCCCGGGATCGAGAGGAGCACGAGGACGAGCGCGAGGACGATGCCGAAGGCGAGGGCGGGGCGGGGCCATCCGGTGGCGGTCAGCACCTGCGTGCCGATGAGGGTGAACACGGCACCGGTGATCTCGGCGCTCCTGCGGGGCCCGAGCCATCCGCCCGCGCCGGCGAGTCCCCATGCGGCCGCGCCACCGGTGATCAGCACCCCGAACGCGAGTGGCCCCGGTTCGAGCGGGGCGATCGCGACGAGCGTGCCGGCGACCGCGGAGCCGAGCGCGATGAAGCCGGCGAGCTGCACGAGCACGTGCCGACCCAGCGCGAGCAGCACGGCCGCGACGAGGGCGGCGACACCTGCGACGACACTGGGCATCCAGCGCTCGTCGACACCGGCGACGTCCCAGGCGACGATGCCGGTCGTCCAGGCGACACCTGCGACGCCGACGGCCCACAGCGCCCCGACGAGCCGGTCGATCGCATCGCTGTCGGCGGCCCGCCCGCGGAGCAGCACCCCGGCGCCGAGGGCGACGGACGTGAGGACCGCTGCGAGCGCGACCCGCGCCCAGACCACGAGGTCCGGCCAGTACTCCGCGACGAGGAGTCCGACCGCACCGAGTGCGAACGCGGCGCCGACGTAGCCGACGACCTCGGCGATGCGCGCGCGACGGTCGGCCGCCCGCGCTGGCACCTCGGCAGCTCGGAGGACGGGCGTTCCGCTGGGCGGTGGTGGCGCTGCGACCGGGCGGGCGGCCTCGTGGGCGCGGATCCGATCCACCTGCTCCTCGGTGACGATCCCCGCACGGCGCCACGCGTCGAGCAGTTCCTGCAGCACGTCGCGTTCCACAGCATCCACCTCATCCGGACGACCGGAGCCTACGACCGCGACCCTCCCCCACCAGGGCCTTCGGACCGTTCCGACGTCCCTGTGGGGACGGCGGCCGGGAACGCGAGGAGGGGGCGCCGAAGCGCCCCCTCCCCTGACGTGCGGCCGGTCAGGCGGCGATGCTGTGCTCCGTCTTGACCTTGGCGACGTGGTGGATCATCAGGCCGTAGCCCGCCTTCGCCGTGATGTCGGCGATCGCGTAGCCCACGTTGACGATCACGAACGCGAGACCCGCGTCCTCGAGGAGCACCGGCGCCAGGTAGGCGATCGGGTAGAAGCTCCACGTGACGAGCAGGACCGTGCGGAGGGTCTTCAGCGTGCCCTGGACGGCCGCGTTCTCCGAGGTGATCTGACGCGAGAGCTCACCGAAGAGCGTCGCGAGGATCAGGACGAAGAAGACCATCGACAGCGCCCAGAAGATCCACTGGGTGGCCTGGTCGTTCGAGACCTCGCCCGGGTAGCCGAGCACGATCATCAGGAACGAGTACGGCACGAGCTTGTTGAGCAGCGCGCGACGACGCTCCGGGGCGATCGACAGCACGAGCACGAGCTCCGTGAGGAGCAGCGGCACGGTGACGACCCAGTCCACGTAGCGGTAGGCCTCGTTGAAGCCCGCGCCCTCGGTGAGCGCCTTGTCGAACGACTGCATGATGCGGAAGTAGTGGTAGCCGGCGATCGTGACGATCACGCCGGAGATGGTGACCGCCATGCGGTAGGCCGGGGATACATCCATCCGGCTGACGAAGAAGAAGATCGCGCTGCCGAGGAACACGGCGAAGGTGAGCGAGAAGAAGCCCCCAACCACCATTGCCTGGTCAGCGCTGAGACCCAGCGATGCGACGTCCGTCATTCTTGTCTCTCCCTTACAGAGAGGTGCCCGCTCGGGCGGACCCCTCGTCGTCAGTCCCACCGACTTCGGCGCGGTGGGCCTGTCGTGCTGGCCGTGGGGACGGCCGCACCGGGTTCGGGACCCGTGTGCGTCCTGGATGGACTCGCGCGGGACACGCCGGAGCGGCGGTTTGCGGAAGGCTCGTCCCCCCGGATCGAGCAGTGGGAAGGCTAGGCGGTGAACGGTCCGGAGCGCTTGAACGGCCGCTCAAATTCCCGAAACGACTTCAGGAGCACCGCCAGGGGCACCGCGAGGGGTTCAGGCGGAGCGTTCGCGTGGAAGGGCGCGCAGCTGCGTGTGGGGCACGAGGGTCGGGTTCGCCTGCTCCCGCACGGTCGCCGCGTCGATGACGCACCTGCCGACGTCCTGCCGCGACGGCAGGTCGTACATGGTGCCGAGCAGCACCTCCTCGAGGATCGCCCGGAGCCCGCGCGCCCCGGTCTGGCGGAGCATCGCGAGGTCCGCGATGGCCGCGAGCGCATCGGGGGTGAACTCGAGCTCGACACCGTCGAGAGCGAAGATGCGCTGGTACTGCTTGACGAGCGCGTTGCGCGGCGTCGTCAGGATGTCGATGAGCGCCTCGGTCGAGAGCGGCTCGACGGAGGCGACGACCGGGAGGCGTCCGACGAACTCGGGGATGAGGCCGAAGCGCACGAGGTCCTCGGGAAGCACGTCGCCGAGCAGGTCGCCGAGGTCCTTCTCCCGCTTGGCGCGCACGTCCGCGCCGAAGCCGATGCCCTGCCGGCCACGCCGCTGCTCGACGATCGTCTCGAGCCCCGCGAACGCTCCCCCACAGATGAAGAGGATGTTCGTCGTGTCGATCTGGAGGAACTCCTGGTGCGGGTGCTTGCGTCCGCCCTGCGGCGGTACCGAGGCGACGGTGCCCTCGAGGATCTTGAGGAGCGCCTGCTGCACGCCCTCGCCCGACACGTCCCGGGTGATCGACGGGTTGTCGGACTTGCGGGCGATCTTGTCGACCTCGTCGATGTAGATGATGCCCGTCTCGGCGCGCTTGACGTCGAAGTCGGCGGCCTGGATGAGCTTCAGCAGGATGTTCTCGACGTCCTCGCCGACGTAGCCCGCCTCAGTGAGCGCGGTCGCGTCGGCGATGGCGAAGGGCACGTTGAGCAGCCGGGCGAGGGTCTGCGCGAGCAGTGTCTTCCCCGACCCGGTCGGCCCCAGCAGGAGGATGTTGGACTTCGCGAGCTCGACGTCGTCCTCGTCGGCCTGCGCCCCGAGCGTGGTCGCGGTGGGCAGGCCAGCGCGGATGCGCTTGTAGTGGTTGTAGACGGCGACGGCGAGCGCGCGCTTCGTCGCGTCCTGCCCGATCACGTACTCGTCGAGGAACGCGGCGATCTCGCGCGGCTTCGGCAGCTCCGCGAGGACGGGGAGCGACGTCTCGCCGAGCTCCTCCTCGATGATCTCGTTGCAGAGCTCGATGCACTCGTCGCAGATGTACACGCCCGGACCGGCGATGAGCTTCTTGACCTGCTTCTGCGACTTCCCGCAGAAGGAGCACTTCAGCAGGGCGTCGGCCTCGCTGAACTTCGCCATGGTCGCCTCGTCCGGTCCCGCGTCACCGCGTCGCGCGGAGGGTAACGGCGGGCCGAGCACGCGCGCCGCAGCCGATCACGTCCTGTTGACGGCCGGACGGACAGTGGGACGACCCACGCGTTCAGGAGACGGCGGCGATCGCCGGGGGCGCGGTCTTGCGGCTCGCGATGATGGAGTCGATGAGCCCGTACTCGAGCGCCTCCTGGGCGCTGAGGATGAAGTCGCGGTCCGTGTCCTTGCGGATGCGCTCGACGGACTGGCCGGTCTTCTCGGCGAGGATCGTGTCGAGCATGTCGCGCATGCGCAGGATCTCGCGCGCCTGGATCTCGATGTCGTCCGACTGACCTTCCGCGCCACCGGAC
>JAURQY010000022.1 GCA_030835875.1 Nitriliruptorales bacterium
GACGCTGCTCGAGGACGTGGCGTCCACGTCGCCGTCGCAGCCCCCGGCGTCGCAGCTCGTCGCGCTCCAGGCGGCCGTGCGCGACGCCGCACCGGTCGGCACCGCACCCGCCGAGCGGGAGCGCGGTGGCGACGGGAGCGTGCAGGTCCACGCGTGCCACGGGCTCGTCCGCCAGCTCGAGGTGCTGCGTGACGCGCTGCTGCACGCCATGGAGGCCGACCCGACGCTCGAACCGCGCGACGTCGCGGTGCTCTGCGCCGACCTCGAGGCGGTCGCGCCGCTCGCCGAGCCGATCCTCGGTGCCGACGTCGGCGGGCGGCACCTGCCCGTGCTCGTCACCGACCGCGCGGCCAGCATCACGCCACCGGTGCAGGCCGCGTTCGACGCGGCGCTCGCGCTCGCGACCTCGCGCCTCGAGCGCGGCGACGTCCTCACCTTCCTCGCGATGCCCGCCGTCGCCGTCGCGCTCGGGCTCGACGCGGAGGACCTCGCCGTCCTCGAGCGGATCGCCGACGACCTCGACGTGCGGTGGGGGCGCGACGCGACGCACCGCGAGCGCTGGGGCTACCCGCGCGGCGTGACCGTCGGGACCTGGCGCGAGACGCTCGACCGGCTGCTCGCCGGGCTGCTCCTCGACCCGGACGTCGGCACGGTCGACGTCGGTGACGGCGAGGTGACCGCGATCGCGCCGGCCGCCGGGTTCGGGATGCAGGACCTCGGCCGGATCGGTCGGCTCGCCGACGCGCTCGCAGCCGTCGGGCAGCTCGCCACCTACGGGGATCCGACGTCCGGGCCGCGACCCATCGCCGAGTGGGCCGCACCGCTGCGCTGGATCGTCGACACGCTGCTGCGTCCACGCCGCGCCGTCGACGCGGCGACGCAGGCGCTCGCCGCACAGGCCGCGCAGGCGCGTGAGCTCGTCGACCGGCTCGTCGGCGACGCGGCCGCCGCCGACGCCGTGGCAGCCGCGGACGCCGGTGCCGCCGACCGCGCGGTCGCGCTCGACGTCCGCGAGGTCCGTGCCGCGCTCGCCGACCGCTGGGGTGGTGCGGGAGCGCGAGCGCGGCTTCGCACCGGCCACGTGAGCGTCGCGTCGCTGACCCCGCTGCGCGGCGTGCCGTTCCGCGTCGTCGCCCTCGTCGGCGTGAGCGACACGCTGCTCAGCGCGCGCGGCGCGGACGACGACGACGTGCTCGCACTCACGCCGCGCGTCGGCGAGCGCGATGCGTCCGGCGAGCGCCGAGCGGCGCTGCTCGACGCACTGCTCGCCGCCCGCGACCGGCTCATCATCACCTGCGACGGGCAGGACGTGCGCACCGGCGCGACCCTCGATCTGCCGACCGCCGTCGAGGAGCTGCTCGACGCGGTCCCGCCGGGCGCGCCGGGCACGGCGGGCGGCGCGCCGCTCGTCGTGCGGCATCCGCGCCACCTCGCCGACCGCCGCAACCTCACCACCGGACCCGGATCGCTGCCGCGCGTCGACGCGTCGCGCCCGTGGACGTTCGCGCCCGCCGCGCTGTACGCACTCGCCGCGATCGAGGCGGCCGCCGGCGAGGACGTCGCGCGTCGCCCGGCCGCCGGGGTCGGCGTGCTCACCGCCACGACGCGCGCACCGCGCTGGCGCACGACACCGCTGCCGCCGGCCGCATCGCGCGGCCCGGTGGACGGCGAGGGGAGCAGCATCGAGCTGCGCATCGACGACGTCGTCGAGGCGCTGCGCCGTCCGGCCCGCACGCTGCTGCGTGAACGGCTCGGGGTCCGCCTGCCCCACGAGCTCGACGCCGACCCCCGGGGCGTCGAGCTGTGGGTCGACGACTCCCTCGCGCGCTGGGCGATCGGGCAGGACCTGCTCGACCACCTGCTCGCCGGCCGCGGCGTGGAGGAGTGGACGGCGTCGCGCCCCGCTGCGGGCGGCATCCCGCCCGGACGGCTCGGCGCGGCGCTGCTCGCCGGCTTCGTCGACGAGGTCACCACGCTGCACACCGAGGCCGGCGCACCGGACGCCGCGACGACCGACGTCCTGCCGATCGGCGTCGAGCTGACGTTCGACGGCCCCGGTCAGGGTGCTGTCCACGGGGTCCGGCACGTGCGGCTCGTCGGTGGTGTCCCGCACGTCGACGGCACGATCATCGACGTGCGCTTCTCGCGCGACCACGCGTCCGAGGTGCTGCGCGCTGGCATCGCGCTGCTCGCTGCGACGGTGCAGGCGGGCGGCGCGGACGCTGCCGTGCGCGGCGCGCGGGTGGTGCGACGCGCGTCATCGAGCACGTCGGTCGGTCCGGTCCGGCGCGAGCTCGCCGTGCGTACCGGTGCCGATGCGGCGCACGCGGCGCTGATCGCGCTCGTCGACCTCGCGCTGCGGGTGCGCAGCGGACCGGCGCCGCTGCTGCCGCGCGCCGCCTGGTCGATCGACGCGACGACCGACCTGAGCGTCCCGCCGACCGGTGCGCTCAAGGAGGCGCTCGGCCGCGACCTCGAGGACGTCGCCGTCGGCGTCGTGCTCGGCGTCGACACGCTCGCGGACCTCGCGCTCCAGGACGACGGACCGCTCGAGGAAGGCCTCCCCGACGCGCCGACGCCACTGCAGCGCTGGTCGATCGCGCTGCGTGCACCGCTCACCGAGCCGTTCGCGCTCGTGTGGCCCGACGGTGAGGACGCCGCATGAGCGGGGCGATCGAGCGCGAGGTGGAGCGTGAGGTCGCGCGCGAGGTCGAGCACCTCGACCTGCGTGGCCGGCTGCCGCACGGGCTCAGCGCCGTCGAGGCGTCGGCCGGCACGGGCAAGACCTACGCGCTCACCGCGCTCGCCGTCCAGGGCGTCGTGCTCGACGGGCTGCGCACCGACGAGCTGCTCGTCGTCACCTTCACCCGCGCCGCCGCGAAGGAGCTGCGCGGGCGCATCCGCACCGGCATGCGCGACGCGGCCGTCGCGCTGCGCACGCTCGCTGCGACCGGCGAGGTGCCCGGCGGGCTCGACGACTGGCTCGACGCGCTGTGCCGCGACGTCGGCGGTGCGGGCGATCCCGCGCCTGCGCCGGATGAGGCGCGACGGCGTGCGTCGGCGGCCGCCCGTGCGCTCTCCACGCTCGACCGCGCGACGATCACGACGCTCCACGGCTTCTGCCAGGAGGCGCTGTCGGGGCTCGGGCTGCGCGGTGCGGTCGGTGGTGCGCGGCTGACGACCGACGTGACCCGCCTGCGTCGCGACGTCGTGCGCGACCGGCTCCTCGCCGTGCTCGCCGACGACCCGCACGCGCTGCGTCGCGCGAAGGGCAAGGGTCCCGACGGTGCCCCCGTCCTCGAGGGGCCACCGGCGCTCGAGAAGCGCATCGACGGGCTCGTGCGCGCGGCGCTCGGCAGCGATGCCGCCGTCGCGCCGATCGGCGCGTCGACCGACCCGAACGTCGACGGGACCGCGCACCTCGCCCGCTCCGTCGTCACCGAGCTGCGCGAGCGTCTGGAGGCTGATGACGCGCTGACGTTCGATGAGCTCGTGCGGCGCGTCGACCTCACCCTCGCCGACCCCGACGCGGGCCCGCCGGCCGCCCGGCAGCTGCGCGCGCGGAAGCGGCTCGTCCTCGTCGACGAGATGCAGGACACCGACGCCGCGCAGTGGCGCATCATCGAGCGCGCCTTCCTCGCCGACCCCGCGACGCTCGGTCCCGCGTCCGACGTCGTCATCGTCGGCGACCCGAAGCAGTCGATCTACCGCTTCCGCGGCGCGGACATCGACGCGTACCTCGAGGCCTCGTCGCAGGCGGGGGAGCAGCGCCGCACGCTCGCCAGCAACTGGCGCTCGTCGGCACCGCTGCTCGACGCGCTCGACGTGCTGCTGCGCGGCGCCCGCTTCGGGTCGGACCGCATCGCCTACCGGCGCGTCGCACCCGGTCGCCCCGTCCCGTCACGCGTGACGGGCACGGGCGCGCCGCTCGAGCTCCGGTGGATCGCGCGCGACGGGACGCTCCCGCTCGCGAAGAACGGGTACGACCTGATCGCCGACGACGCGCAGGCGCGCCTGCTCGACGACCTCGCCGCACGCGTCGTCGCCATGCTCGCCACCGGCCGCATCGTCGCGACCGACGCCGACCGTGACGACCCCGCCGTCGAGGTCGCCGCGGACGGCACCCGTGCGCTCGCGCCGCGCGACGTCGCCGTGCTCGTGCGCAAGAACAGCCAGGCCGTCGCGGTCGTCGAGCGGCTCGCCGCTGCGGGCGTGCCGGCCGTGCAGCCCAAGGGCGGCGACGTGTACGACACGGAGGCGTTCACGCAGTGGCGAGTGCTGCTCGCCGCGCTCGCACGCCCGTCCGACACCGACCTCGTGCGAGCGCTCGTCGTCTCCTGGTTCGCCGACGAGCCGGCGGGCAGCGTCGACGACGACGCGCGCATCGACGTGCTCCAGCAGGCGTGCGCCGCGTGGGGTGCGACGCTCGCTTCGGGCGGGATGCTCGCGCTCATCGCAGCGCTGCGGGCCGACGCGCAGGTCATGGCGGCGCTCGCCCGTGCCGGGGAGCGGGGCCTGACCGACGTCGAGCATCTCGCGGAGCTCGTGCACGTCGCTGTCGGCGCTCGCGGTGTGCCCGCAGCGGTCGCGCTGCGCGCGCTCGAGGACCTCGCGGTCGCCTCCGACGTCGGCGAGGACGACACCGACGACCCCGCCGTCCGGCGCATCGGCAGCGATGGCGACGCGGCGCAGGTGATGACCTACCACGGGGCGAAGGGCCTCGAGTTCCCCGTCGTGCTCGTGCCGTTCGCGAACCGTGTCGAGTCGCTCCGCCAGCCGTGGGAGTTCCGCAGCGCAGCCGGTCGGGTCGTCGACGCGGGTTCGTCGATCGCGTGGAGACCGGTCGCCGAGGAGGGAACGACCTCACCGGACGCTGCGCACGCGACGAAGAAGGAGCGTGACGAGCTCGCGCGCGCGGCGATGCGCGGCGACGAGGCGCGCCTCCTCTACGTCGCGCTCACCCGCGCACGCGACCGCTGCCTCGTCTGGTGGTGGCCGGCGCAGTACGCGTCGAGCAGCACGCTCGCGACGCTGCTGTTCGGTCCGCGCGACGCTGGCGGGATCCTCGAGGACCGTGCGTCGGCACCGTCGAACGATGAGCTCGACGACGAGGTCGTCCGGGCGCGGCTCGCCGCGCTCGCCGCACGGGCCGACGGGACGGTCGAAGCCGTCGAGGCCCCCGTCGCCCCCGACGACGTGCAGTACGTCCCGCAGCGTGCGGCGACCCACGGTGCGACGTCGGTCGCGACGCTCACGCGCGACGTGCACGAGCCCGACGTGTGGCGCTGGTCGTTCACGGGGCTCCTGCGTACGACGTCGGGTGCCCTGCGGCCCGCGGAGGACGTCGCCGCTGCGCCCGGCGGGACCGACGAGCCGGAGGTCGTCGACACCGCCGATGGTCCGCTCGGCGGCACGGCCGAGGGCCCGCTCGTCGACCTGCCCGGTGGCACGACCTTCGGAGTGCTCGTCCACGAGGCGCTCGAGGCCGTCGACCTCTCCGCCGATCCGGACGAGCTGCGCGCGGTGCTCACCCACGAGCTCGAACGGCGTGCGACGCGCGCCGCGATGCCCGTCGACGTCGCGCGGCTCACCGAGGGCCTCGTCGCCGCGCTCGCGACGCCGCTCGACCCGCTCCTTCCCGGTGTCGCGCTGCGCGACATCCCCGCCGGCGACCGCATCCCCGAGCTCGTCTTCGAGCTGCCCGTCGCCGACACGCGACGGCGCGTGGCGCTGCGCGACCTCGCCGAGGCGGTCAGCGACGCGCTCGACGCGGACGACCCCTACCGCAGCGCGTTCGCGACACTCCCGGACCGCGTCGAGCGCTCCCGCCTCGCGGGTTGGCTCACCGGCGTCGTCGACCTCGCGCTGCGCACGCCCGACGGGCGCTACGTCGTCGCCGACTACAAGACGAACCGGCTGAGCGACGCGGCCGACGTCCCCACCTACGACGCCGCCGCGATGCATGCAGCGATGCGCCACGGCGAGTACCCGCTGCAGGCGCTCCTCTACCTCGTCGGCATGCACCGCATGCTCGACCGCCGGCTCGCCGGGTACGACCCTGCGCAGCATCTCGGCGGCGCGGCGTTCCTGTTCGTGCGCGGCATGGTGGGTCCGGACACGCCGCTGCGTGACGGGGTCCGTGACGGTGTCATCGTGTGGCGGCCCGCGATCGGTGCGGTGCTCGCCGCTGATGCGGTGCTCGCTGCCGCGGCGCGCCCGGGGGGTGCGCGATGAGCGTGCGTGTCGGCGTGGCGATCGGCGACCCCCGGGCGGGGGAGCGGCACGTCGCGGAGCTTCTCGCCCGGCGCTTCGGCGTGGACGATCCGCTCGTGCTGCGGCTCGCGCGGCTGACCGTGGGCGCGGCCGCTGCGGGGCACTCCTGCCTCGACCTCGCCGCGCTCGATGTGGCGCTGGTCGCGTCGCTCGACGCGCGCCGGCTCGCCCGTGACCTCGTCGCGGTCGCGGATGACGAGGGCGACGGTGACGCGCTGCCGGCGCTCGACGCGGCACTCGCCGCGCTGCGTGCCTCGCCGGCCGTGCGTGTCGTCGGTGACGTGGAAGTCGAGCGGGACGAGGCTGCGACGACGGGCGCTCGGCCGCTCGTCCTCGACGGGACGCGGCTCGCCGTCCAGCGCGAGCATGCCGCCGAGCAGCGGCTGATCCGTGCGCTCGACCGGCGCGCACGCGCCGGCAGCACGCCGGTCGCCGTCGCGCCCACGCCGCTCACCGACGATCCCGACCAGGTCGCCGCCGTCGCCGCGCTCGCCGACGCCGGGGTCCGCGCAGGGATCGGCGTACTCGCCGGCGGGCCCGGCACGGGGAAGACGACGACCGTCGCAGCACTGCTCGCCGCGCGCGTCGAGGTCGACGTCGCCGCCCGCGCGGTCGGGGACACGTCGGCGCGCCCGCTGCGCATCGCGCTCGCCGCGCCGACCGGCAAGGCCGCCGCACGCCTAACCGAGTCGCTGCGGTCGGCGCTGCCGCGCATCGCCGCAGCGCACGGCGCGGAGGTCGCGCAGCGGCTCGGTCTCCTCGAGGCGACGACCGTGCATCGTCTGCTCGGCATCGGGCGCGGGGGCACGCGGCGCGATGAAGCGC
>JAURQY010000023.1 GCA_030835875.1 Nitriliruptorales bacterium
CGCGGGGATCGCGCGCAGACGTTCGGCGGCCGCGAGGACGGCCGCCGCGAGCGAGCCACCGTCGACCCCGTCGGTAGGTGGCGCCGTCATGTCCGTGCCATGACCGGGCAGGTCGGGTGCGACGACGACGAACCCGGCGTGCGCGAGCGCGAGCGACCACGTGTGCATGAGCGCCGCGGACCCGGCGAAGCCGTGCGCGACGACGACACCCGGCGCCGAAGCGGGCGCCGCGGCGACCGGGACGTACACGCGGCCGGGAGGCCCCGCATCCCCGGGTGCGACGCGGACCACGTCGATGCCCCGGTCGACCGACGTGAGGAAGAGCGCCGCGACGACGACGAGGAGGAGCCCAACCCCCAGGCGGCGGCCGACGCCCGTCCCGGGGAGCCTCCGTCGACGGCCGACCACGTCCCGCCCCCTCACGGTCCCGGCCACGAGGCCCCACCCGGACCCGGCCACGTCCGCCGTCCACCACCAGCAGGGGGCGACGGCGTCAGAAGCCTAACGCTCCCCCCGTTGGGCGACACGGCGGGAGGACCCGTCCGGCCCCGTAGCATCCGCCGTCCCGACGGTCGGAGAGGGAGCTGCCCGGGATGACGCACGCGGTCCACCTCCTGACCTACGCCGACCGGCTCGCCGGCGACCTGCCCGGCCTCGGCCGCCTGCTCGAAGGACCCCTCGCCGCGTTCGACGGTGTGCACGTCCTGCCGTTCTTCACACCCTTCGACGGTGCGGACGCCGGCTTCGACCCCGACGAGCACCGCGTGGTCGACCCTCGGCTCGGCACTTGGGACGACGTCGCGACGCTCGCCGGCGGACGCGACGTGACGGTCGATCTGATCGTGAACCACGTCTCGACCCGCTCCCCCGAGTTCCGCTCCTTCCTCTCGGACGGCGACGCATCACCGCATGCCGGGATGTTCCTGACCCTCGATCGCGTCTTCCCCGAGGGCGCTGACGAGGCCGGCCTCGGACGCATCTACCGCCCGCGGCCGGGGCTGCCGCTCACGCCCATCGCGCTCGCTGACGGGACGCGGCGGATCCTCTGGACCACGTTCACCTCCGAGCAGGTCGACCTGGACGTGCGTGATGGCGAGACCCGCCGCTACCTCGACGAGCTGCTGGCGCTCTTCGCCGAGCACGGCGTCGACACGGTCCGTCTCGATGCGGCCGGTTACGCGATCAAGACGCCGGGCACCTCCTCGTTCATGACCGCGGAGACACGCGCCTTCCTCGCAGCGCTCACCGAGCGGGCGCGCGGGCACGGGCTCCGCGTCCTCGTGGAGGTGCACGCGCACTGGCGCCTCACGCTCGAGCTCGCGCGCGCCTGCGACCTCACCTACGACTTCGTGCTGCCACCGCTCGTGCTCGACGCCCTGCACACCGGCGACGCGGTCCCGCTGCATGGCTGGCTCGCGATGCGACCGCACAACGTCGTGACGGTGCTCGACACGCATGACGGGATCGGCGTGATCGACGTGGGTGCGAACGCGGGCCACGGCGACGCGGCGCATCCCGGTCCGGGACTTCTGCCACCGGAGCGCATCGAGGCGCTCGTCGAGGCCATCCACACTGCCACCGGCGGCGCGAGCCGGAGGGCGACCGGCGCAGCCGCCTCGAACGTGGACCTCTACCAGGTCAACACCACGTACCTCGATGCGCTCGGGGGTGACGTCGACGCGATGCTCGCCGCACGCGCGCTGCAGCTCATGCTCCCCGGCATCCCGCAGCTCTACTACGTCGGGCTGCTGCTCGGACGCAACGACGAGGCCCTGCTCGCCGCGACCGGGGTCGGCCGCGACATCAACCGGCACTACTACTCGCCGGAGAAGCTGGAGGCGGCGCTCGCCCATCCCGCTGTCCGGCGGCTGCTCGCGCTCGTCGAGCTGCGCCGGACCCATCCCGCCTTCGACGGCGAGTGGTGGCTCGACCCGATCGATCCCGCAGCGCCCGGATCCATCCGCACCGGCTGGCGCAGCGTGGAGGGCGATGCTGTCACGCTCGAGCTCGACGTCCGCGCGCGACGGGCGACGCTGCTCGTCGACGGAGAACGTCGGTCCGTCTGAGCGCGCGTCCGGCGACGCTCAGAGACCCACGGGCCGCGTCCAGCCGTGCACGTCCTCGGCCTCGCCGCGCTGGATCGCCGTGAGCCCCTCGCGCAGCGCGAGCGTCACCGGACCGACCGACCCGTCGCCGACCGTGTGGCGCACGCCGTCGCGCACGAGCGTCCCGACACCCGACAGCACGGCCGCGGTCCCGGCGAGCGCGGCCTCGCCGGACCACGCGAGGAGCTCCTCGACGCTGATATCACGCTCCTCGACGCGCATCCCTCGGTCGCGGGCGAGCGTGAGCACCGAGTCACGTGTCACCCCGTGCAGGAACGTCGAGTCGAGCGCACGGGTCACGACCCGATCCTCATCGAAGAGCAGGAAGTTCGCAGCGCCGGTCTCCTGCACCTGACCGCCCGGTGCGAACAGCACCTGGTCGCAGCCGTGCTCGGCGCGCGCGCGACGCGTGATCCCGAGCGCCATGAGGTAGTTCGCCCCGGCCTTCGCCTCACCGAACTGCGGTGTCGTGCGCGGGACCTCCGTCTCGACGAGCAGCGTCAACGGCCGCACACCCCCCGCGAAGTAGTCACCGACCGGACTCGCGACGACCGCCAGCAGCGCAGAGGTGGATGGACTCGCGGCCGCACCGATGTTGGGGTCGGTGCCGAGGAGCATGGGTCGCAGGTAGAGCGCTCCCGGTGCATCCGGCACCTCGGCGAGGTTCTGCTCGACCGCCGCGAGGATCATCTCCTCGAGCAGCTCCGCCGGGGGGACGGGGAGCTGAACGAGGTCGGCCGTGCGCCGCATCCGCGCCACGTGCCGGTCGATGCGGAAGATGCGCACGACGCCGTCGCTGTCGCGGTGCGCCTTGAGACCCTCGAAGCAGGTCGACCCGTAGTGCAGGCAGTGCGCGAACGGGTGGAGCGACAGGTCGCCGGTCGCGCGGACCTCCGCGTTGCCGAACACGCCGTCCACGGCGTGGGCGATGAGCATGCGCCCCGCGGCGACCGTGCCGAAGGCGACGTTGATGGATGCGCTCGTGCTGCGATCGTCCGCCACTCCCGACCCTCCTCGCTCGGGGCCCGTCCTCACCCGTCGGGTCGAGGATCCAGCGGACACTAGCGTCCGCCTCCCACGTAGCCGTCGGGGGCCGGCGAGCGGACGATGGGGACCGGAGGTCGCGATGACGATCGGTGGTGAGCGCGAGCTCGACGTGCTGCTGCTCGGCGCCACCGGATTCACCGGCGGACTCGTCGCCCACGAGTTCGCGCAGCGCGTCGAGGGGACGAAGGTGCGCTGGGGCATCGCCGGGCGCGACGTGACGACGCTCGAACGGGTGCGCGACGAGCTGCCCGGGTCACCCGAGGTCGTCCGGGTCGACGTGACCGACCCGGCCTCCCTCGCTGCCATGGCCGCGCGGACGCGGGTCGTGGCGACGACGGTCGGCCCGTACGCGCGGCTCGGCGTGGACGTCGCCCGCGCCTGCGCGGAGCTCGGCACCCACTACGCGGACATCACCGGCGAGGAGGCGTTCGTCCGCACGCTCGAGCGCGACATCGACCCGCTCGCCCGCGCATCTGGTGCGA
>JAURQY010000024.1 GCA_030835875.1 Nitriliruptorales bacterium
GAGCTGGGCGAGCGTCCCGTCGACGTCGAGCCGGCCGTGCACCAGCCCGGTCAGCGTCCGGCGGCCCGCCGTCGCATCGGTCTCGCCCGCGTCCGCCGCGCCGCCCGCGACCGGGGGGAGCAGCGCGACCTCCTGGCCGGCGGTCAGCACGACCGTGTCGTCGGCGAGCTCGAGGTCGACCGAGACGGCGACGCGCGGCATGAGCGGCGCGAGCGCGGGGTGTGCGGCAGCCACGGTTCGGCGGAGCAGTCCGACATCCGCATCGTCCGGCAGTTCGACGACGAGCGTCGCGAGCCCCGCGCGCTCCGCGAGGCCACCGAAGGTGCGCACCTCGAGCCGCATCACGCCTCACGTCCCCGACGGTCATCCGACCGTGCTCGGGGTGTCGGAGCGTAGGCTCCACGACCGATCCGGAGGAAGCCCATGGACACAACAGGACTGAACGTCGTGCTCGACGTCGGCATCGACGTCGCGGGCGAGACGGTCCGCGAGGCGCTTAAGGCCGAGGGCTTCGGGGTGCTCACCGAGATCGACATCGAGTCGACGCTGCGCGCGAGGCTCGGTGACGGCGAGGCGGACGAGGTCGGCCCGACGCGGATCCTCGGCGCGTGCAACCCGGTGCTCGCGCATCGCGCGCTGATGACGCAGCGGGACGTGGCGATGCTGCTGCCGTGCAACGTGGTGCTGCGCGAGGTCGATGGCCGGACCGAGATCTCGATCGCGGATCCGGGTGACATGGTCGCGATGGCAGGGGACGCACTCGTGGACGTCGCCACCGACGCGCGTGCGCGGCTCGAGCGGGTGGTCACCGCGCTCCGCGGCTGACCGGGACGCCGGTCAGCGCGTCTCGCGGAAGGTGACGTGACGACGCAGGACCGGGTCGTACTTCTTCAGCTCGAGGCGGCCGGTCGTGTTGCGACGGTTCTTCCGGGTCGTGAACGCCGCACCCGTGCCCTCCGTCGAACGCAGGGTGATGACCGGGCGGATGTCGTCCTTCTTCGCCATCAGATCTTCTCCCCGCGCGCGCGAAGGTCCTTGACCACCGCGTCGATGCCGCGACGGTCGATCGTCTTGATGCCCTTCGCCGACACGGTCAGCGAGACGTGGCGCTTCTCACTGGGGACCCAGTAGCGCTTCGTCTGGACGTTCACCTCGAACCGCCGCTTCGTGCGTCGGTGCGAGTGGGAGATGTTGTTGCCGGAGCGTCCGACCGCACCGGTCACCTGGCAGCGTCGAGCCATGACGGACCCCATCAGTGGGAACAGGACGGCGGCCCGCGGAGGGCCGCCTGAGGTCCGGAGAAGGTAGCACCGCTCTGGGGGCCCCCGCCACCCGGCCTCGAGCGGGCGTTGCCGGCGACCCGATCCCTCCCGTATCCTTCCCGGACCGCCGACGGCCCGATCGGGTCCGACGGCCCCACCAGCCCGATCCGATCGTCCGCGTGGTCCGCCGCGCATCCAGGAGCGCACGATGAAGTCCGAGACCCACCCCGAGTACCGCCCGGTCGTGTTCCGCGACCGCTCCGCGGACTTCGCGTTCCTCACGCGCTCGACGGCGACCCCCCGCGACACGATCGAGTGGGAGGACGGCAACACGTACCCGGTCGTCGACGTCGAGGTCTCGGCGGCGAGCCACCCCTTCTACACGGGGAAGGCGCACCTGGTCGACGCCGCTGGTCGCATCGAGAAGTTCAACCGCAAGTACGGCAAGCGGTCCTGACGCCGCGTGCGGTGACCGACCTGCCGCTCGCCGCCCCGGTCGACCTGCTCGGCCGGCCGCTGCGTGACCTGCGTGTCTCGGTCACCGACCGCTGCAACCTGCGCTGCCGGTACTGCATGCCGCGCGAGGTCTTCGGAGCGGACTTCCCGTTCCTCGAACGTGATGAGCTCCTCACCTTCGAGGAGATCGAGCGTCTCGTGCGTGCGCTGACGGACCTCGGTGTGCGCAAGGTGCGGCTCACCGGTGGGGAACCACTGCTCCGCCGCGACCTGCCGGACCTCGTCGCACGGCTGACGCGCATCGATGCGCTCGAGGACCTCGCGCTGACGAGCAACGGTGTCCTGCTCTCGCGGATGGCCGGCGAGCTCGCCGCCGCGGGTCTTCGTCGCGTGACGGTCAGCCTCGACGCGCTCGACGACGCGACCTTCCGGGCGGTCTCCGACACGACGATCCCGGTGCAGGCGGTGCTCGACGGCATCTCCGCCGCACGGACCGCGGGGCTGGATCCGGTCAAGGTGAACGCCGTGCTGCAGCGCGGGGTCAACGACGATCAGGTCGAGGCGCTCGCGGGGTGGGCGCGCGAGCTCGGGGTCACGCTGCGCTTCATCGAGTTCATGGACGTCGGCACGACGAACCGCTGGCAGCGCGACGGGGTCGTGCCGGCGGCCGAGGTCGCCGAGCGCATCGCCGCTCGCTGGCCCATCGAGCCGGTCGACCCCGAGCACCCCGGGGAGGTCGCCGAGCGGTACCGGTACGTCGACGGCGCTGGCGAGGTCGGCATCATCGCGTCGGTGACCCGACCGTTCTGCGGTACCTGCTCGAGGGCCCGGCTGTCCGCGGTCGGCGAGCTCTACACCTGCCTCTTCGCCGCCGAGGGACACGACCTGCGTTCGCTCGTTCGCGGTGAGGCGGACGATGACGCGTTGCGTGCCGCGGTCGCGGGTATCTGGACGCGCCGGTCCGACCGGGCCTCCGAACTGCGCGCGCAGGACGGGCTGCAGGGCCCCCGCGTCGAGATGTCCTACATCGGGGGCTGATCCGGAGCCCGGGTGACTGTCCGCTCAGCGCACATCGTCGCGCGCGGAAGCCACGTCGAGTTCCGCGGAACGACCGGGCCGCTTTACGGTCCACCTCCCGCCGACGGGAGCGGCGGTACCGCAGCAGCCTCAGGCAGCGCGGACGCATGGGACGCGCACAGCGCACGGGCGGTCGGGAGCCCGCCCGAGGTCCCAGGGTCCCCGGTGCGATGGAGGCGGTGGCCGGGACTGCGAGTCGGCCGGAGGTGCTTCGCACCGAACGGCCCCGCGTCCGGCACCCACACCGCCCCTCGCCCGGGGACCACCCGTCCCCGTCAGGCGGGCCCGCGATGCTCCGTCGCCCCACCGATCAGGTCGAGGGCATGGGGCAGCAGGCCGACGATCGCCTCGAGGCTCTCGGTCGCACCCTTCGGACTCCCCGGCAGGTCGACGATCAGGGTCGTCCCGCGGATCCCGCAGACACCGCGCGACAGGTCGGCGCGCGGTGTGACGATCCGCCCGGCCGCCCGCATCGCTTCGGCGAGTCCGGGGACCTCGCGCTCGATGACGTCGCGGGTCGCCTCCGGGGTCACGTCCCGGGGGCCGAGACCGGTGCCGCCCGTGATGGCGACGAGCGCACGCCCCTCCTCATCCGCGAGCCGCACGAGGAGCGACGCGATCGTCGCGCGGTCATCGGGGACGAGCTCGGTCGTCACCGCGAACCCGGCCGCCTCGAGCATCGCTGCGACGGCCGGTCCGGACGCGTCCTCTCGGGTCCCTGCGTGCGCGCCGTCACTCGAGGTCACGACCGTGGCCGTCCGGCGGTCCGTCGAGGCCGTGCGCCTGCTCATCCGATCCCCATCCGTCGCATCGTCCAGCAACGATCCCACCGCGCGGCCCTGCCACGATGTGGGTGAGGGGCGAGCGTAGGCAGCGGCGAAGTCCGCGATGCGCGATGCTGCGCGGCACGAGCACGACCGAGGAGCATCCGTGAGCCCGACGGACGTCACGCACATCGCGAGCGGCAAGGTGCGCGACCTGTACGCCGCCGGCGACGACGAGCTGCTCCTCGTGGCGAGCGACCGGATCTCCACCTACGACGTCGTGCACCCGACGACGGTTCCCGACAAGGGACGGATCCTCACCGGGCTCTCGGCGTTCTGGTTCGACCACCTCGGCGACCTGCTCCCGCACCACCTGATCGCGGCGCGTGGCCCCGCGGTCCTCGAGGGTCTCGACATCGCGGGAGCCGGACTCGACGCGGGCTGGCTCGCGGGTCGCACGATGCGGTGCCGTCGCACGCGCGTCGTGCCCTTCGAGTGCGTGGTCCGCGGTCACCTCGCGGGCTCCGGCTGGGTCGACTACCAGCGCACCGGCGCGGTGTGCGGTGTCCCGCTCCCCGCCGGGCTCGAGGAGGCCGGCGCGCTCCCCGAGCCGCTCTTCACGCCCGCGACCAAGGCCGCCGACGGCGAGCACGACGAGAACGTGCCGTTCGCCGCGATGGTCGACGCGCTCGGGGCACCGCTCGCGGAGGAGCTGCGGCGTCGTGCGCTCGCCGTCCACGCCGCGGGTGCCGCCCACGCGGCGTCGGTCGGACTGATCCTCGCCGACACGAAGCTCGAGTTCGGACTCGTCGACGACGGAGCCGGTGGCCAGGAGCTGCTCCTCGTCGACGAGGTCCTCACACCCGACTCATCGCGCTACTGGCCCGCCGACAGGTGGGCTCCGGGTGGCTCGCCGCCGAGCTTCGACAAGCAGTACGTGCGTGACCACGTGAGCGCGACGGGTTGGGACCGACGGCAGCCGGCACCGGCACTGCCCGACGACGTCGTCGCGGCGACGCGAGCGCGGTACGTCGATGCCTA
>JAURQY010000025.1 GCA_030835875.1 Nitriliruptorales bacterium
ACGACGAGACCCTGCGCTACCTGCGCTTCACCGGTCGGGACGAGTCGCTCGTCCGGCTCGTCGAGGCGTACGCGAAGGAGCAGGGGCTCTGGCACGACCCGAGCGTGCGTCGCGAGTACTCCGCGGACCTCACGCTCGATCTCTCCACCGTCGAGCCCTCCCTCGCCGGACCCCGTCGCCCGCAGGACCGCGTCCCGCTCCGCACGGCGCGCACGGCCTTCCGCCAGGAGCTCGCCAAGCTCGCCGACACGGACGAGCCGCGCATGGCCACGACGTCGATCGGGGACGAGGAGGTCACGTTCGGTGACGGCGCGGTCACCGTCGCGGCCATCACCTCCTGCACCAACACCTCGAACCCGTCCGTCATGATCGCCGCGGGACTGCTCGCGAAGCGGGCGGTCGAGCGGGGTCTGCGCTCTCGCCCGTGGGTCAAGACGACGCTCGCGCCGGGGTCGCGCGTCGTGATGGACTACTACCACCGTGCAGGACTCGTGCCCTACCTCGACAAGCTCGGCTTCAACCTCGTCGGGTTCGGCTGCACGACCTGCATCGGGAACTCGGGGCCGTTGATCCCGGAGGTCAGCGAGGCGGTGCACGCGCACGACCTCGCGGTGACCTCGGTGCTGAGCGGCAACCGGAACTTCGAGGGCCGCATCAACCCCGACGTGCGGATGAACTACCTCGCCTCACCGCCCCTCGTCGTCGCCTACGCGCTGGCCGGGACGATGGACATCGACCTCGTCGAGGACCCACTCGGTCACGATGAGGATGGAGCACCGGTCTTCCTGCGCGACCTCTGGCCCTCGCCAGCCGAGGTGCAGGAGGTCGTCGATGCCTCGCTCGAGCGGGAGATGTTCACCGCCAGCTACGCATCGGTCTTCGACGGTGACGAGCGCTGGCGAGGACTGTCGACCCCTCAGGGCGACACGTTCGCGTGGGATGATGCCTCCACGTACATCCGCCGTCCCACGTTCTTCGAGGGCATGACGTCGGAGCCCGCCGCGCCGATCGACATCGTCGGTGCGCGGGTCCTCGCCGTCCTCGGCGACTCGGTGACGACCGACCACATCTCCCCAGCCGGCAACATTAAGCCCGACAGTCCTGCAGGGGAGTACCTCGCGGCGAACGGCGTCGAGGTCCGGGACTTCAACTCGTACGGGTCGCGGCGCGGCAACCACGAGGTCATGGTCCGTGGGACGTTCGCGAACATCCGCCTCCGTAACGTGATGGTCCCGGGCGTCGAGGGTGGCTTCACGCGGGACCTCCTCGGTGACGGGGGCGTGGTGAGCATCCACGCCGCCTCCGAGCGCGCCCGTACCGCTGGCGTGCCGCTCGTCGTCCTCGCGGGCGCGGAGTACGGGTCGGGATCGTCGCGCGACTGGGCGGCGAAGGGCACGGCGATGCTCGGCATCCGCGTCGTCATCGCCCGCTCGTTCGAGCGCATCCATCGCTCCAACCTCATCGGGATGGGGGTCCTGCCCCTGGAGTTCCCCGACGGCCAGGACGCGGCGTCGTTGGGGCTCACCGGTGAAGAGGTCATCGACGTCCGAGGCATCGCTGCCTTCGCGGACGAGGTGCCGCCGACCGTCCCGGTCGTCGCCACCCGGTCCGACGGGACGACCGTCACCTTCGATGCCCGGGTGCGCATCGACACGCCGGGCGAGGCCGAGTACTACCGCCACGGGGGCATCCTCCCCTACGTGCTGCGGCAGCTTCGGGACGCGTGATGCTCGGGTTCGGGCGTGGGGCGGAGGTCGTCCGCCCGGAGGACGCACTGCCCGGACGCGACGAGCCGGTCCGGCTCTCCGGTGTGCACTTCGTGCACGGCCGCCCGATCCTCCCGCCGTGGCCGGACGGGACGCAGGTCGCTGTCCTCGGCATGGGCTGCTTCTGGGGTGCCGAGCGGATCCTCTGGCAGCTGGACGGCGTGTGGACCACGTTCGTCGGTTACGCCGGCGGCACGACACCGAACCCGACCTACCGGGAGGTGTGCTCGGGGCGCACCGGCCATGCGGAGGTCGCGGTCACGGTCTTCGACCCCGACGTCATCGCCTACGAGCGCATCCTCGCCGACTTCTGGGAGCAGCACGACCCGACACAGGGGATGCGTCAGGGCAACGACGTCGGGACGCAGTACCGGTCGATCCTGCTCGTCACGGGTGAGGAGCAGCGGGCCGTCGCCGAGGCAAGCCGTGACCGCTACCAGTCGGCACTCGACGCGTCGGGTCACGGACGCATCACGACGGCGATCGAGCCGCTCGGGTCGCTCTACCACGCCGAGGAGGAGCACCAGCAGTACCTCGCGAAGCACCCCGGCGGGTACTGCAACCACGGCTTCTGCCAGGCGCCCTACGTCCCCGGGGCGGGCGCGCCGGGCATGGGCAGCGTCCGATGATCCCCCGGCGTCTGCGGGTGCCACCCGAGTCGCTGTATCCCGACGACGACTGGCGCATCGTCGAGACGTCGTTCACCGAGGAGTGGATGGGGAACGCGGAGACCATCTTCGCGCTCTCGAACGGATTCATCGGCGTGCGCGGACTCCTCGAGGAGGCCCGACCGGCCGTGGAGTCGGGCACGTTCCTCAACGGCTTCCATGAGACGTGGCCGATCGTGCACGCCGAGCAGGCCTACGGCTTCGCACGGACCGGTCAGACGATCGTCAACGTGCCGGACGTCACGATCATGAAGCTCTACGTCGACGACGAGCCGCTCCATCTTCCGACGGCGCGCATCGTCGCGTATGAGCGCGTGCTCGACATGCGCGAGGGCGTGCTCCGGCGCGAGCTCGTCTGGTCGACACCGGGCGGCAAGCACGTCACGGTGCGGTCCTCCCGCATGGTGTCGCTCGAGCATCGTCATCTCGGTGTCATCAGCATGGAGGTCGAGGTCGATACGGACGCGCCGGTCGTCATCTCGTCGCAGGTGCTCAACCGGCAGGACTCGGCGGCGCTGGACGAGCGGCGTGTCGGCGCGAGCGGACACGACCCACGCCGGGCACGGGTGTTCAGCGACCGGGTGCTGCGCGCGCAGACGCACGTGGAGGACGGCCTGCGGCTCGTCACCGGCTACCGGACGACGAACTCCGGGATGACCATGAGCGTCGGGGTCGACCACCGTGTCACGAGCGCCGCACCGTTCCGCGCGGCGACGAGCTGGTCGGAGGACCTGAGCAAGGTCGTCGTGACGGTGCAGGCGGAGGCCGGCGTCCCGATCCGCGTCGACAAGTTCTTCACGTACCACACGTCACGGCACGTCCCGGCGGTCGAGCTCGTCGACCGTGGCCTGCGTTCCCTCGACCGTGCCGTCGAGCTCGGCGTCGAGACGCTCCACGAGGGGCAGCGCCTGGAGCTCGACACGTTCTGGGAGCGGGCGGACGTCACGCTCGAGGGGCCGGCCCGCTTCCAGCAGGCGATCCGCTGGAACCTGTTCCAGCTCCACCAGGCGTCAGCTCGGGCGGAGACGACCGGCATCCCCGCGAAGGGGCTCACCGGCCAGGCCTACGAGGGGCACTACTTCTGGGACACCGAGATCTACGTGACGCCGTTCCTGAGCTACACCGAGCCGCGCATCACGCGCAACCTCCTGCGCTTCCGTGAGGCGATGCTGCCTCAGGCGCGCGAGCGGTCCGCAGAGCTCTCCGAGCAGGGTGCGCTCTTCCCGTGGCGGACGATCAACGGCGAGGAGGCGTCGTCCTACTACGCGGCGGGCACGGCGCAGTACCACATCGATGCGGATGTCGCGTACGCCCTGCGCAAGTACGTCGACGTGCGCGGCGACACGGGGATCCTCGTCGACCTCGGTGCGGAGATCCTCGCATCGACCGCACGGATGTGGGCGGGGCTCGGGTTCTTCAGCCCCGACGACGACCGCTTCCACATCCATGGCGTCACAGGGCCCGACGAGTACACCACGGTCGTCAACGACAACGTCTTCACGAACCTGATGGCTCGCCGCAACCTCCGCGATGCAGCTGACGTCATCGAGTGGCTGGCTCGTGAGCATCCTGCGGAGCACGCGGCGCTCGCGAGAAGCCTCAAGCTCGATCCCGAGGAGCCGACGCGGTGGCGCCGCTGTGCGGATGCCATGTACGTCCCGTTCGATGCCGAGCGCGGTATCCACCCGCAGGACGACTCGTTCCTCGAGAAGGACGTCTGGGACTTCGCCGGCACGCCCATCGACCGCTACCCGTTGCTCCTCCACTATCACCCGCTCGTCATCTACCGCCATCAGGTCATCAAGCAGGCGGACGTCGTGCTCGCCATGTTCCTGCTCGGGGACGAGTTCCCCATCGAGCAGAAGCGTCGGAACTTCGACTACTACGACCCGCTCACGACCGGGGACTCGTCACTGTCCGCGTGCGTCCAGTCGATGCTCGCCGCGGAGATCGGCTATGAGGAGCTCGCCGAGGAGTACTTCCAGTACGCGCTGCTGATGGACCTCGCCGATGTCAACGGGAACGTCGTCGACGGCGTCCACATCGCGTCCACCGGGGGTGTGTGGATGGCGCTGACCTACGGGTTCGGTGGGATGCGTGACCACGGCGGCGTGCTGCGCTTCGACCCGCGGCTCCCGTCACGCTGGGGCCGCCTCTCCTTCCCGCTGCGCTTCCGGGAGCGGTCGCTCCGCGTCACGCTCGAGGGGGAGCGCGTCCGTCTCGAGCTACTGGACGGTGAGGACCTCGCGGTCGAGGTGCGCGGCGAGCAGGTCGTCCTGCAGGCCGGTGCGCCGCACGAGCGGCAGCTGGACCCTCGCTGGCTCGCGCCCCACGAGGCGCCGGCCCGGACCCCGGTGCTGGCCGAGGGTCCGGTCGGAAGCGGCGACGCTCGAGGTGGCACGTGAGCGGGGTGGTACCCCGCGTGGTCATCCCGGGTGATCCGTCCCCGCTCGGCGCAGGTGAGCTCGTCGTCCTGCGTGACGAGCGTGGCCGCCGCTCGCTCGTCGTCCTCGAGGACGGCGGTACGTGGCACTCCCACAGTGGCGCGGTCGCGCATGACCTGCTCATCGGACGTCCGGACGGGACCGCGGTCGCCACCCCGAAGGGCGTGGAGATCGTCGCGCTCCGGCCGACGCGCGAGGACTTCATCCTCAAGATGCAGCGCGGCGCCCAGGTCGTCTACCCCAAGGACCAGGCGATGATCGTCGGGCTCGCCGACATCCGTCCGGGCATGCGCGTCATCGAGGCGGGCGCAGGCTCGGGTGCGCTCACGCTCGCGCTGCTCGATGCGGTCGGCCCCGAGGGGTCGGTGTGCTCGGTCGAGCGGCGGGAGGACCATGCGGTGGACGCGCGTCGGAACGTCGAGCGTTTCCGCGGCGGGTCGGTCGCGAACTGGGAGCTCGTCCTTGGGGACGTCGCGGACGTCCTCGCGACGTCGACGGCGCACCGCGTCGTGCTCGACCTGCCCGAACCCTGGCACGCGCTCGACGGGACCGCGTCCGCGCTCGCGCCGGGAGGGATCCTCCTCACCTACCTCCCGTCTGTCCCGCAGGTCATGGAGGTCACCGAGGCGCTGTGGTCGCACGGCGGTTTCACGGACGTCGCGACGACCGAGACGCTCGTCCGCGGCTGGGACGTCGACGGGCTCGCTGTCCGTCCGGCGCACCGCATGGTCGCGCACACCGCGTTCCTGACGCGCGCGCGTCGGGTCCCCCGGCGCGACGAGGGCGGCCCCGCGCTGCCCCGGAAGCGCCGGCGTGCCACCGCCGTAGACTGACGCGAGCGACCGAGGACGGTTCCAGGTGCCCCAGCAGAACGCACGCGGCGAGGGTCGCCCCGAGGACGACGACGCCTCCGCATGGTCGACGCCGGCGCCGGATGAGGTCGCGCTGCTCCGCTCCGAGGTCACGCTGCTCCGTGAGCGTCTCGGGAACGCTCCTGAGCGCATCACTGCGCTCGAGGACCAGCTCGCCGCGGCCCAGCAGGAGCTCGAGTCGTCGGTCGCGCAGAACGGTCGCCTGGCGGAGACGCTCCGGACCGCTCGCTCACAGATCGCCGACCTGAAGGCGGAGGTGGAACGCCTCTCGGCCCCACCGCACACGTACGGCACGTACCTCGGCCCGGGCGCCGACGGTGGGCTGACGGTGACCGTGCAGGGACGGAAGGTCCAGGTCGAACCGAGCGTGGACGCGACCGCCGCACGGCTCGAGCCGGGCCAGGAGCTCCTGCTCAACGACGCGCTGCAGGTCGTCGGCGTCGGGCGCTTCGAGGACCGGGGTGAGCTGATGGCCGTCGCTGAGCTGCTCGACGACGGTCGTGTCCTCGTCGTCGGTCGGGGGGACGAGGAACGGGTCGTCCACCTCGCCGCCCGCGTGCGCGACGCGGGCGTGCGCGCAGGTGACACGCTGCTCGTCGACGTGCGCAGCGGGACCGCGAGCGAGCGCATCGAGCGCAGCGAGGTCGACCGGCTCGTGCTCGAGGAGGTGCCCGACGTCACCTATGAGGACATCGGTGGCCTCACCACGCAGATCGATGCGATCCGCGACGCGATCGAGCTCCCGTACCTCCACGGTGACGACTACGAGCGGTACGGCCTGCAGGCTCCGAAGGGCATCCTGCTCTACGGCCCGCCCGGTTGCGGCAAGACGATGATCGCGAAGGCGGTCGCAGGCTCGCTCGCACGCCGGATGGGGGAGGGCTCGGGCGTTCCGGTCAGGACCCACTTCCTGAGCGTCAAAGGGCCGGAGCTCCTCAACAAGTATGTGGGCGAGACCGAGCGGCAGATCCGCCTGATCTTCCAGCGCGCGCGGGAGCGCTCCCGCGAGGGGCATCCGGTCGTCGTCTTCTTCGACGAGATGGAGGCGCTGTTCCGGACGCGTGGGAGCGGTGTCTCGACGGACGTCGAGACGACCATCGTCCCTCAGCTGCTGGCGGAGATCGACGGGGTCGAGAGCCTTCGCGACGTCATCGTCATCGGGGCGTCCAACCGCGAGGACATGATCGACCCGGCCATCCTGCGCCCCGGTCGGCTCGACGTGAAGATCAGGATCGAGCGCCCCGATCGCGCGGCGGCGCGTGAGATCCTCGGGCTCAGCCTCGATGCGACCGTTCCGCTCGACGCGGCGCTGATCGCCGAGCACGGCCAGGCGGCCGCCGCAGCCGCTGCGCTCGTCGAACGGGCGGTCGCGGAGGTCTACGACGAGGTGCCGACGAACGAGTTCCTCGAGGTCCGCTACGCGGGTGGGACGAGCGAGGTCCTCCACCTGCACGACTTCAGCTCCGGCGCGATGCTCGCGAGCATCGTCGCCCGCGCGAAGCGGAGGGCGGTCAAGCGCACGGTCACGGGCGGGAGCGACGGGGTGAGTGTCGAGGACGTCATCGCTGCGGTGCGCGATGAGTTCCGCGAGAACGAGGATCTCCCCAGCACGACGAACCCTGACGACTGGGCGCGCATCAGCGGACGCCGCGGCGAGCCGATCGTCGCAGTCAGGGCGCTCGTCGGGGCCCGAGCCGGTGGTGGCGGCACGCGGGGCTCCTGAGCGTGGGCTTCGTCGGCATCGAGACGGAGTACGGCATCGCCGTCACCGGTCCAGAGGACGTCCACCCCGTCCGCGCGTCCGCGCTGCTCGTCGCGGCGCACCGAGAGCTCGTCGGCGGCGACGTCGGATGGGACTACACCGAGGAACGGCCGGACCGCGACGCGCGCGCCACACCGGTGCGTCCCGAGCCGCCGGAGCTCGCGATCGGCGAGCCGGGGACGGCCAACCTCGTGCTCACCAACGGCGCGCGCCTCTACGTCGACCACGCGCATCCCGAGTACGCGACGCCGGAGTGCTCCTCGGCGCACGACGTCCTCGTGTGGGACGTCGCAGGGGAGCGCATCGTCGAGGCTGCGGCGCGGAGGGCCGAACGGTGGCTGCCCGAGGGCAGCGTCATGCACGTCCACAAGAACAACACCGACGGGAAGGGTGCCGCCTACGGCACCCACGAGAACTACCTCGTCGACCGTGCGATCCCCTTCGGGCTGCTGACGCGCCACCTGCTGCCGATGTTCGTCAGCCGTCCCGTCCTCGTCGGCGCCGGCCGGATCGGCTCGGAGCACGACGCCGATGTCGGGTTCCAGCTCTCGCAGCGCGCCGACTTCTTCGAGGTCGAGCTCGGCCTCGAGACGACGATGCGACGTCCGCTGATGAACACGCGCGACGAGCCGCACGCGGATCCGGAGCGCTTCCGGCGCCTGCACGTGATCAACGGCGACGCCAACATGTCGGAGTGGGCGACGTCGGTCAAGGTGGGCGGCATGCTCGTGCTGCTCGAGGCGGTCGCATCCGGAGGGCTCCCCGAGCCCCTCGAGCTCGAGGACCCGGTCGCGGCGTTCCGGACGCTCAGCCACGACCCCGAGATCCGCGCCACGGTCACGACGGTCGACGGGCGCCGCTGGACGGCGCTCGACCTCCAGGAGGCGACGCTCGAACGGTGCATGCGCGCGCTCCCGGACGCGGCACGCGACCACGCGACGGAGGCTGCGGTCGTCGCCTGGCGCGAGGCGATCGAGGCTGCGCGGACCGGCCCTGCCGGTCTCGTGGGTCGCGCCGACTGGGCGACGAAGCTCGACCTAATCGAGGCCTACCGGACACGCCATGGGCTCCCGGTCGCGCATGATCGGGTGCGGATGCTCGACCTCCAGTACCACGACGTCCGACGGGACAAGGGGCTGCATCACCGGCTCGTCGCCGCCGGACGGGTCGCCCGCCTCACGACCGAGGATGAGGTCATCGCGGCCATGACGACGGCGCCCGAGGACACGCGGGCATGGTTCCGCGGCGAGTGCGTCCGCCGTTTCCCCGGCGCGGTGGTGGCCGCCGGTTGGGACAGCGTCGTGCTCGATCTCGGGGCGGAGGAGGGCCTCGTCCGCCTCCCGATGCCGGAGCCCGGCCTCGGGACGCGTGCGCTCACCGAGGCCGCGCTCGACGCCTCCGACGACGTCGCGGCGCTGCTGCGGCACCTCGACGTCCGCCCAGAGCTGCCGGGCCAGCTCGCCTGAGACGGGGGAGCGTTACCCTCGCCACCGGACGGGTCCGGCGGCATCCCGGTGGTGGCGCGGACCCCGGAGGTCGGTATGAGCGGCTCGGGACAGGTGCAGGGGCGGGGCTCGGAGCGCGGCGAGGAGCAGGACGCACCCGACGGGTCCTCCGGCGCGGACGCCGCGGGCACCGTCGTCGCTCGGCCGCTGCTCGACGACGTCGACGGGTTGCTCGACGAGATCGACGCCGTGCTCGAGGACAACGCCGAGGAGTTCGTCCGCGGTTACGTCCAGAAGGGTGGCCAGTGACCTCCCGCCCTCGGCCCGGCGTGCGTGGCCGCTGAGGTGCGCGAGCGGGTGATCGGTCTCGAGACCGAGTACGGGATCAGCTGCACCCTCGACGGTCGCCGCAGCGTCCCCACCGAGGACGTGGCGAGACGCATGTTCCGTGACGTGATCGCGTGGGGCCGGTCATCGAACGTGTTCCTCGAGAACGGGGCGCGCCTCTACCTCGACGTGGGTTCGCACCCCGAGTACGCGACGCCCGAGTGCGCGGACGCGCTCGAGGCCGTCGTGCACGAGCGCGCGGGCGATCACATCGTCGCCGACCTCGCCGCGCGCACGGAGGCCTCGCTGGCGGAGGACGGACTCCGCGGGCGGGTGCGCGTGTTCCGCAACAACACGGACTTCTCCGGCAACTCGTACGGGTCCCACGAGAACTACCTCGTCGAACGTCGCGGGCCGCTCCAGCCGCTCGTCGACGCGCTGCTGCCGTTCCTCGTCACCCGTCAGGTCTTCGCGGGTGCGGGGAAGGTGCTGCGGACGGCGCGCGGCGCGGTCTACGTGCTGTCGCAGCGCGCGGAGCACATCTGGGAAGGCGTGTCATCGGCGACGACCCGTTCGCGGCCGGTGGTCAACAGCCGTGACGAGCCGCACGCGGACATCGACCGCTTCCGCCGGCTGCACGTCATCGTCGGCGACTCGAACATGTCTGACCTCGCCACCTGGCTGCGGGTCGCGACCTGCGAGCTCGTGATCCGCCTCGTCGAGGAGGGCGGCGATCTCGATGTCCCTGCGCTCGACAGTCCGACCCGTGCGATCCGTGAGGTCAGCCGCGACCTCAGCGGCCGGGGGGCGGTCCGCCTCCGCGACGGTCGCGACGTGCCGGCTCTCGAGGTGCAGGCCCATTACCTCGCGGCGGTCGAGCGGTTCCTCGCTGAACGCCATTCGGACGACGCTGCGGCTGCACATGTCGTGACCGAATGGCGCCGCGTGCTCGAGGCGCTCGACCGTGACCCCAGGGCGCTCGAACGTGAGCTCGATTGGGTCGCGAAGCTCCGACTCATCGAGGCCCTGCAGGAACGTGACGGGCTCGCGCTCGACGACGCACGGGTCGCCATGCTCGACCTCGCCTACCACGAGGTCGCGCCGGTGACCGGGCTCCATCCGCGGCTCGTGCGTTCCGGTCGGATGATGTCGCTCGTCGACGAGGCGGCGGTCGACCGGGCGATGGCGGAACCGCCCCGCACGCGTGCCGCGCTCCGGGGACGGTTTCTCCGGGCCGCGCGTGCCGCGGGGAGGGACGTGACCGTCGACTGGGTCCACCTAAAGCTCAACGGCGAGGTCCAGCGGACGGTCATGTGCAAGGACCCGCTCATCTGGGAAGATGAACGGGTCGATCGACTCATCGAGGAGATGGTTGCGACGCCGGTCTGACCGAGGCGGAGTCTCCGGGTCCGTACCGAAGCACGAGGGCGCGAGGGGAGGGCTGCGATGGGGATGCCGGCCGTCGAGCGGCTCGTCAACCTGACGTTCGCGCTGCTCGAGACGAGACGTCCGATGACGTTCGAGGAGCTCCGGCGTCGGACGGGGTACTACCCGCAGGCCGACCCCGCCTCCGCGCGCCGGATGTTCGAGCG
>JAURQY010000026.1 GCA_030835875.1 Nitriliruptorales bacterium
GGCGCCGCTGGACCCCCTGATCCGCTCCCCGACCCGCCCGCGGACGCGATGAGCTCCACGAGGTCAGCCTTCTTCATGCGCTGGTAGCCACGCAGCTCGAGCGTCGAGGCGATCTCGCGCAGCTCGGACAGTGCCTTGCCGCCGAGGACGGTGCGGTCCATGGATCCTCCGTGTGATGCGCTGGTGCGTCGTGGAGTGCGTCAGGTGCTGCGTCAGGACTGCGGCCGCCTCAGGCGCCGCCGCGGTAGCCCGCCCAGTCGGCGAGGAACTGCTCGAGGCCACGGTCGGTCAACGGGTGGCGGACCATCTGGTGGAAGACCTTCGCCGGCAGGGTCGCGACGTCGGCCCCGGCGAGCGCGGCCTGCGCGACGTGCTGCGGATGACGCAGTGATGCGGCGAGCACCTTGGTCGCATAGCCGCGGGTCGCGTAGATCTCGCAGATCTCCTCGAGCAGCGCGATGCCGTCGTTCGCGATGTCGTCGACACGACCGACGAACGGCGACACGTACGTCGCGCCGGCGGCCGCAGCAAGGATCGCCTGCGTCGACGAGAAGCAGAGGGTGACGTTCGTGCGGATCCCGCGATCGCTGAGCGCGCGACATGCACCGAGCCCATCGGGGGTCAGCGGGAGCTTGATCGTGACCTTGTCGGACACCGCGAGCAGCGGTTCCGCCTCCGCGAGCATCCCGGCGGTGTCAGTCGCGACGACCTCGGCGCTGACGTCGCCGTCGACGAGCGAGCAGATCTCCGCGAGCATCTCGGTGAAGTCACGCCCTTCCTTCGCGGCGAGCGACGGGTTGGTCGTCACGCCGGAGAGGACGCCCCACGACGCGATCTCACGGATCTCGTCGACGTTCGCGCTGTCGATGAAGAGCTGCATCGGAACCTCCGTCGTGGACCGTACGGATGGCGTGCGGTCCGGAGCAGAGCGTGACCGTGATCCCCACGCCCCTCGTCCCGTCCTGCCGGAGCCGTGCAGGCGGCAGGAGGCCGGCGCGCCTCCGCCCCGATGGACCGGGAGAGGAGCGACCCTCCTCCCGCGTCGGCGTCGCCGTGCTGCGAGGAAGGGAGCGGAGCGTGATCGGGCGCCGTGGACCGCTGGGTCCTCGACTCCGGGAGCCAGTGGACCGGGTGCGGTCAGGCGTCGCCCTGCGCTCCCATCATAGTCGCTCACGCGGGCACTGGGCGCAACCCCCGACCCCCGACAGCGCGCAGCCACCGTCGGGGCAGGCGAGCGCACCGAGCCGGTCCAGCCGCAGGACCAGCAGCTCGGAGCCGGCGGCATCGGCCCGCTCCGCCGCCGCATCCTGAGCCCGTCGGTCGCCCTCCGGCACGAGCGCGATGACGACGGGCCCCGAGCCCGACAGCCATGCCGTCATGCCGTCGCTGCGGAGCGCTTCGAGCAGCGCACCACGGTCCGGGAGCGCCGCGGTCCGGACCGGCTCATGCAGTCGGTCGCCGACGAGCGTGGGATCGATGGTCCACGCACCGGTCAACCCGACCAGCATGTGCCCGGCACGTGCGACCTGGTCGACGACATCCTCGCGCGGCAGCGTCGCCGGCAGCGTCGTCCGCGACGCGTCGGTCGACTGCGCGGCCGGAGGGACGAAGGCGAGTGCGACCTGACCCGGCAGCGGGTCGATGCGGCGGACGACGAACCCCGTCTCCCCGCGCGCGCCGGCGACGAGTCCCCCGAGGATCGCCGGCGCCACGTTGTCCGGATGCCCCTCCATCGACGCGGCGAGTTCGACGAGCGCCGGCTCGCCGACGCGCGCGCCCGTCACGCTGCGCGCGAGCACGATGCCAGCGACGATCGCCGCCGAGGACGATCCGAGCCCCCGCTCGAGCGGGATCCGGTTGGTGACCTCGAGCGCCACATCAGGGACCTGGACGTCGAGGGCTGCGCAGGCGTCGCGGAACGCGCGCCAGACGAGGTTCGTGTCGTCCGTCGGCAGGACCTCCGCACCGAGTCCGCTGCTGGTCACACGAGGTCCGTCCGGATCGCGCGCGACGGTCCGGGCGGCGAGATGCAGGTCGAGTGCGAGACCGAACGCGTCGAACCCGGCCCCGAGGTTCGCCGACGTCGCCGGGACCTGGACCGTGTGGTGCACCAGCGCCTGCGGCGACGTCGCGTCGGCCGCGCTCATGCGAGCCCCAGCACCCGTGCCGCGTGGTCCGCGTCGACCGGGATCGTGGTCGGATCCGCAGCACCCGCGATCGCCCACTCCGGGTCCTTGAGCCCATGGCCGGTGAGGACGCAGACGACCGTCGCGCCACGCGGCAGCTGGCCGGCCTCGTGCATGCGCAGCAGCCCGGCGATCGACGCGGTTGACGCGAGCTCCGCGAAGACACCGTTGCGTGCGATGAGCCGGAACGCAGCGAGGATCTGCCGGTCGGTGACCGCGGTGATCGAACCGCCGGACTCATCGGCCGCCGCGACCGCGAACGGCCACGAGGCGGGGTTGCCGATGCGGATCGCGGTGGCGATCGTGCTCGGGCTCGTCACCCGCTCGCCCCGCACGATCGGTGACGCGCCAGCCGCCTGGAAGCCGTGCATGAGCGGCAGCGAGTCGATGACCCCGTCCGCGTGGTACTCGCGGTAGCCGCGCCAGTGCGCGGTGATGTTGCCGGCGTTCCCCACCGGGAGGAGGTGCAGGTCGGGCGCACGCCCGAGCTGGTCGCATATCTCCCACGCGGCCGTGCGCTGTCCGTCGATGCGGTACGGGTTCACCGAGTTGACGAGCTCGACCGGATAGCGATCGGCGAGGTCGCGGCACACATCGAGCGCATCGTCGAAGTTCCCCTGGACCTGCAGCACCGTCGCGCCATGCACGACCGCCTGCGCGAGCTTCCCCAGCGCGATCTTCCCCTTCGGGACGACGACCGCCGCGGTGAGCCCCGCCTTCGCCGCGTACGCCGCGGCAGCGGCCGACGTGTTCCCCGTCGACGCGCAGATGACGGCCTGCGCGCCGGCCTCCTTCGCCTTCGAGATCGCGACGGTCATGCCGCGATCCTTGAACGAGCCCGTCGGGTTCGCGCCGTCGAACTTGATGTGGACGTCACAGCCGGTCAGCTCCGAGAGGAACTCGGAGTGGATGAGCGGTGTGCCGCCCTCACGGAGCGTGACGATGGGCGTGTCCGGACCGATCGGCATGCGGTCGGCGTACTCGACGAGCAGCCCGCGCCATACGCCGCTGCGGTCCGTCGCCCGATCGACCGGTGCCTGCGCGCTCATGCGACGAACGCCTCGGACTCGACGCGGATCACGCCGGCGACGCGACGCACCGCATCGGTCCCCTCGAGCGCTGTGACGGTCGCCCGCAGGTCGGCCTCGCGCGAGCGGTGCGTGACGAGCACGAGCTCTGCACCGTCGGCGACGCCGTCCTGCCACACCTGTGCGATGGAGACGTCGTTCGCGCCGAACGCGCGTGCGACCTCCGCGAGCACACCGGGGCGGTCGTCGACCTCGAGGCGGACGCAGTACTGGGTGCGCAGCTCATCGATGGTGCGGAGGTCCGCCGTTCCGAGGTGGACGTCGCTCGGGCGCGTCGTCGTATGCACGAGCCCACGCGCGGCGTCGATGACGTCACCGACGACGGCGGAGCCCGTCGGCGCCGCACCCGCGCCCTTCCCGTAGAACATGAGCGGGCCCGCCGCGTCGGCCTCGACGTAGACGGCGTTGAACACGCCGCGGACGGAGGCGAGCGGATGCGCCGCGGGCAGCATCGCGGGGTGGACCCGGACACCGACACGCCCATCGACGACGTTCGCGACACCGATCAGCTTGATGACGTAGCCGAGGCGCGCAGCGACGCGCAGGTCCGCGGCGGACACCTGCCGGATGCCCTCGCGGTAGACGTCATCCGCGTGGACGGCGACGTCGAAGGCGAGCGTCGCGAGGATCGCCGTCTTCGCGGCAGCGTCATGCCCGTCGACATCGGCGCTCGGATCCGCCTCGGCGTAGCCGGCCGCCTGCGCGTCGGCGAGCACCGCGGCGAAGTCCTCGCCGTCCTCCGTCATGCGCGTGAGGATGTAGTTCGTCGTCCCGTTCAGGATCCCGACGACCCGGGTGACCCGGTCACCGGCGAGCGACTCGCGCAGCGGCCGAATGATGGGGATGCCGCCCGCGACGGCCGCCTCGAACGCGAGGTCGACGCCGGCGGCACGCGCCAGCGCGGTGAGCTCCGGACCCTCATGCGCGATGAGCTCCTTGTTCGCGGTGACGAC
>JAURQY010000003.1 GCA_030835875.1 Nitriliruptorales bacterium
CAACGGGTCGAGGAACCACCGGTTGCGGTACCCGTCGAAGTGCCGGGTCGCGACGACGTCCTCCTCGCGGTCGCTCGCCGGCTCCGCGGGCCGGCAGTCGATCGCGGCCGCGACACGGGCGTCCGGCGCACCCGCCCGGATCGCCTGCGCGGCGGTGCCATGGCTCACGAGGAGGTGATGCGCGACCGTGAGCGCCTCGCCCATGTCGGTACCGCCCGGAGCGAACACGCCGTCCCGGTGCCCGAGCATCGACGCCACCCAGGGTTCGTTGTGCGTGATCCAGTTCGTCACCCGGTCACCGAGCGCCGCGACCACCAGCGCGGTGTAGTCGGTGAAGCGGCCGACCGTCGCACGCTCCCGCCAGCCGCCCGAGTCCTCGAGCGCCTGCGGCAGGTCCCAGTGGTAGAGCGTCAGCCACGGGGTGATGCCACGCTCCAGCAGCCCGTCGACGAGTCGGTCGTAGAACCCGAGCCCCTGCGGGTCCGGCCGGCCCTGTCCAGCCGGCAGCACGCGGGCCCAGGCGACCGAGAAGCGGTACGCCTCGAGGCCGAGCTCTGCCATCAGGTCGAGGTCATCGTCGAGCCGGTCGACGTGGTCGCACGCGACCAGTCCGGTGTCACGCAGTCCGCGGCGTGCGATGAAGCGGTCCCAGATCGTCTCACCGCGCCGGTCCGCGGCGCCCTCGATCTGGAAGGCGGACGTCGCCGCGCCGAGCGTGAACCCGTCCGGTATCGCGCGTGGCACGTGTCTGCACCTCCGTCGCGGCCCGGACCTCGCCGTCGCCCCGACGCTAGCCTCGCCACGTGCGCCTCCAGCTGACCGCCCGCACCGGGCACCCCGACTTCCTCGACCTTCCGTGGGACGTCCCGCTGGCTGAGTGGACACACGAACGACTCGTCGAGATGCCGCTCGGTATCCACCGTCACGTCGTCCGAACCGTCCGCTACGACGACCGGCTGTACCACCTCAAGGAGCTGCCCCGCCGCTACGCGCTGCGCGAGTGGCGGTTCCTCCGGCATCTGAAGGAAGAGGGCGTCCCCGTCGTCGACGTCGTCGGCGTCGTCACGCTGCGCGACGACGCCGAGGGGACGCGGCTCGACGCGTGCCTCATCACGCAGCATCTCGAGTTCTCCGTCCCGTACCGGCTCCTCTTCCTGCGCCGTGAGCACCAGACGCTGCGCGACCCACTGATCGACGCGATGGCGCAGCTGCTCGTCCGCCTGCATCTGAACGGCTTCTACTGGGGCGACTGCTCGCTCTCCAACACGCTCTTCCGTCGTGACGCGGGCAGCCTCGCCGCGTACCTCGTCGACACCGAGACGGGCGAGCTCTACGCCGAGCTCTCCGACGGACAGCGGACGACGGACGTCGAGCTCGCCGCCGAGAAGACCGCCGGGGAGCTCCTCGACCTCCAGGCGGCGAACGTGCTCGGTGACGCGATCGACCCGGCAGACTTCGCCATCGACCTGCAGGACCGGTACGCGCGGCTGTGGGCGGAGCTCACCCATGATGAGGTGTTCGGCGAGGGGGAGCGGCACCGCATCCACGACCGGCTGCGGCGCATCAACGAGATCGGCTACGACGTCGAGGAGCTCGAGCTGCTGCGCGAGGACGGCGGGCAGACGCGGCTGCACCTGCGCACGTCGGTCCTCGAGCCGGGCCGCTACACGAGGCTGCTGCGCGAGCTGACCGGGCTCGAGGCGCAGGACCAGCAGGCGCGCGTCCTGCTCAACGACATCCGGAACTTCGGCGCATGGCTCGCGGACAGCGAGGAGCGTCCGAACGAGGAGTCGCTCGTCGCACGGCGCTGGCTCGAGCGCTCCTTCGAGCCGACCGTCGCGCTCGTCCCTCACGCGCTCCGCGGACGCCGCCAGGCCCCGCAGGTGTTCGTCGAGGTGCTCGAGCACTGGCACCGCTGGTCGGCCGAGCAGGGGGAGGACCTCGACCTCTTCGACGCGGCACGGCGCTACGTCGCCGAGGTGCTCCCGGTCGCCGAGGAGGAGCAGCTCGTCGGGGCGGACGAGGGCTGAGGCTCGCTCGTCACCAGAGGGGACGTCAGCCGGTGAGCACCTCGTCGAGGAACGGTCGGAGGACCGCGGCGAGCTCCGTCGGTCGCTCCTGATGCGGGACGTGGCCGCAGTCGTCGATCAGCGCGAAGCGTCCGGTCGGCACGTTCGCGGCGACCCACCGTCCCCACCGCGGCTGGATCGTCCGGTCCTGCGCGCCGGTGACGACGAGCGTCGGGACATCGATCCGGCGCAGGACTGACCGCAGGTCCGGCGGTGGCTCCGCGGTCATCACCTCCCACAGTCCGCGGGACCAGCCCTGCACGCGCAGGAGGTCGCGGTAGGGCGCGAGGTCCTGCTCCTCCGCCCTGGACGGGTCGGCCCAAGAGCGCGTGCTCCGCTCCCGTGTCACCCGACCGACGAGTCGCTCGACGACACGTGGTGCGATGCGCCGGACCTGGGCGGATCGCAGCAGGGGACGCAGCGGGGGCGGCGCGCCGACATCCCCGGTGATCGCGGGCGCGAGGAGGATGAGCGCGCGGACGCGTTCGGGAGCCTGCGCGTACATCTCGAGCACGTTGGTCCCGCCGGCCGACGCGCCGACGAGGACGGCTCGGTCGACGCCCAGCGTGTCGAGCAGGGACCAGCCGAGGCGTGCCGCCGCGGCGCGCGTGTACGGGTTGATCGGACGCTGCCCTCGGACAGGGCGTTCCGTCAGCCCGAACCCCGGCCGGTCCCATGCGACGATGCGGTGGCGCTCGGCGAGGTGCGGGACGAGCCGGTCCCAGACGGCCGTCGACCCGTAGAAGTGGTGCGACAGCAGCAGCGTCGGTGCGTCGCTCGTGGTGTCGGCCGCTGCGTCGCGCGGACCGTGGACCTCGTGGTGCACCTCGATGCCGTCGATCCGCACGAACCTGCTCGACCGGCGCGCGAGCGACCTGCGGGGAAGGCGGTCCGCCGCGGTCGTCTCCGGGAGCAGCATCGGTGCGCCGACGAGTGCACCAGCGAGGGAGGCCAGGACCACGGTCGGTAGGCTCCAACCATGGAAGAACGCGCCGAGACCGGCTCCAGCGGGACCCGGGCCGGACGCCCGGGGGCCCGCCACATCCTCGTCGCGGTCGCGTGGCCGTACGCGAACGGCTCGCTGCATCTCGGTCACCTCGCCGGTGCGTACCTGCCGGCCGACATCTTCGCGCGCTACCACCGGATCGCGGGCGACCGCGTCCTGATGGTCTCCGGCTCCGACGGCCACGGCACGCCGATCACGGTGCGCGCCGAGCAGGAGTCAACCACGCCCCGTGAGGTCGTGGAGCGCTTCCACCCCGAGTTCCTCCGCTACTGGGACGAGCTCGGCATCTCCTTCGACCTGTTCACGACGACGCTCACCGAGAACCATGCCGCCACCACACAGGAGATCCTGCGCGGACTGCACCGCAACGGGTTCCTCGAGGCGCGCACGACGCTGCAGCCCTTCGACCCGGTCGCGAAGCGGTTCCTCCCGGACCGCTACGTCGAGGGGACGTGCCCCCGCTGCGGCTCCGAGGGCGCGCGTGGTGACCAGTGCGACGCGTGCGGTGCGACGCTCGACCCGACCGACCTCGTCGACCCGCGCTCGAAGCTGACCGGCGCGACACCGGAGCAGCGCGAGACCGAGCACTTCTTCTTCCTGCTGCCGAAGCTCGGGGAGCGCATGCTCGCATGGCTCGAGTCGCGTGAGGAATGGCGTCCTCACGTCATCAACTGGGCGCTCGGGTTCGTCCGCGAGGGACTGCAGGACCGTGCGATCACCCGAGACATCGACTGGGGCGTGCCGCTCCCTGACGACGTGACGCTCGACGGCGCCGAGGGCAAGCGCGTCTACGTCTGGTTCGACGCGGTCATCGGCTACCTGTCCGCCTCGCGCGAGTGGGCGCAGCGCACCGGCGACCCCGAGGCGTGGCGGGCATGGTGGGAGGATCCGGCCGCCGAGTCCTACTACTTCATCGGGAAGGACAACGTCCCCTTTCACGCCGTGTTCTGGCCGGCGCAGCTGATGGGCTCGGGTGATCTCAACCTCCCGACCGACGTGCCCGCGAACCAGTACGTGACGTTCAAGGGTGCGAAGGCGTCGAAGTCGCGCGGCGTCGGACGCTCGCTGCTCGACTACCTCGCCGTCTACCAGCCGGACGCCCTGCGCTATGCGGTGGCGGCGCACCTCCCCGAGCAGTCGGACGTGGACCTCACCGAGGAGGACATGGTCCGACGCATCAACGACGAGCTCGCCGCGGCATGGGGGAACCTCGTCAACCGTGTGTTCGCGATGACCGCCAAGACCTTCGACGGCATCGTCCCCGAGGCGGGGGAGCTCGGCGACACCGATCGCGCGCTGCTCGCCATCATCGACCGCACGCTCGCGGATGCCGGCGGGGCCATCGAGGCCGTCGAGCTGCGGCGTGCGCTCCGGCTCGCGCTGACCGGTGCGCAGGAGGTCAACGCCTACCTGAACGATATGGAGCCGTGGCGGACGGCGAAGACGGACCTCGCCCGGACGGGCACGACGCTGCACATCGCGCTGCAGGCGATCGCAGGGCTCGTCGTTGCGTTCGCGCCGTTCACGCCGTTCTCCTCCGCGACGATCCACGGCTGGCTCGGGCTCGACGGGACGCTCGAGGAGGGCGGCTGGCAGCGACCTGAGGTGCCGGCCGGGACGCGGCTCGGCGAGGCGACACCGCTCTTCGCGCGGGTCGAGCTCGCGGAGGACGACGCGGCGGAGGGCTGAGCCCTTCCTCGCGGTGGACCTGCGCCGCTCAGGCCTGCGTCTGCAGGTGCTCCCACGCATCACCGACGATCGTCGCGAGCTCCGGGCGCTGCGGGGTCCAGCCGAGCACCGTCCGCGCGCGCTCGGCCGATGCGACGAGCACGGCAGGGTCGCCCGCACGGCGGGGCTCGTCGACGACGGGGACCGCGAGGCCCGTGACCTCCTCTGCGGTCGCGATGACCTCGCGCACGCTGAACCCCGCACCGTTCGCGAGGTTCGCGACGATGCGCCCGTCACCCGTGCCGGCCTCCGCAGCGCCGTCGCGCGAGGCCGCTGACGACGGGTCGAGCGCGGCGAGCGCGAGGACGTGCGCGTCGGCGAGGTCCGCGACGTGGATGTAGTCGCGCACCGCGGTGCCGTCCGGGGTGGGGTAGTCGGTCCCGAAGACGCGCACGTTCGGCCGCCTGCCCGAAGCTGCCAGGAGCGCGAGCGGGATGAGATGCGTCTGGTGCGCGTCGACGCGCTCGCCGTGCCGATCGGTCGCACCGGCAGCGTTGAAGTAGCGCAGCGATGCGCTCCGCAGGCCATACAGCCGCCGGTACCACGCGAGCATGCGCTCGGTCATCAGCTTCGACTCGCCGTAGGGGTTCGTGGGTGTGTTCGGGTGTGTCTCATCGATCGGGACGTGGACGGGCTCGCCGTAGGTCGCAGCGGTCGAGGAGAAGACGAAGCGGCCGACGTCGTGACGGAGCAGCACCTCGAGGAGCCGCGACGTACCAGCGGTGTTGGTCGCGAAGTAGGCATCCGGTCGCTGCATCGAGTCGCCGACCTCGATGAGCGCGGCGAAGTGGAGGCAGGCGTCGAACGCGCCCTCCGCGACGATCGGGTCCATCGCAGCCGCGTCCGTGACGTCGGCACGGATGAATCGCACGTCGTCGGGCAGCATGTCCTCACGCCCGCGGCTCAGGTCGTCGACGACCGTGACCTCGTAGC
>JAURQY010000027.1 GCA_030835875.1 Nitriliruptorales bacterium
ACCTGGATGGCGCGCCGGATCTCCTCGTCGCGGCCGATGACCGGGTCGAGTCGGCCCTCCCGGGCGGCGGCGGTCAGGTCGCGCGGGTACTTCGCGAGCGCCTCGTAGGTCGACTCGGGGTCGGGCGAGGTGACGCGCTGCTGACCACGGATCGTCTGCAGCGCCTGGAGCAGCGCATCGCGCTCGAGTCCGGCGTCGCGCAGCGCGCCGGCGGTGCGGTCGCTGCCGGCGAGCATCGCGAGCACGAGGTGCTCCGTGGACGCGTACTCGTCACCGATCGCCTGCGCCTCGGTGAGCGCCGCCTCGAGCGTGCGGACGAGCGCGTCGCTGATGCGCGCCTCGCCCGTCGCGCCGTACGCGGCCGGCAGCGCATCGAGCACCCCGTCGAGGCGCCGACGCACGTCGGACGGGTTCACGCCGGCACGCTGCAGCAGCGGCATCGTCAGCCCGTCCGGCTGGTCGATCAGCGCACGCAGCAGGTGCGCGGACGCGGCCTCCGGATGGTTGCGGTCGCGCGCGAGGGTCAGCGCGGAGCGCAGCGCCTCCTTCGACTTCGAGGTCAGTCGCTCGAGATCCATCCGGTCCTCCGGTCAGCTGCGGCGGTCGGCGGGCTGCGCGTCGGCGGTGCGCAGCTCGGGGGGCGGGAGGGGGCGGGCGCGCTGCACGGGCGGCGCCGTCCGCGCACCGGTACGGCGCGAGGAGCGGTGGAGCTCCATCGACGCGGGCGGGGCCTTGACGATCTCGAAGCGGTCGCCGGCCGGACGCTGCTCGAGGCGTGACGCGAGCACGCGGACCATCTCCTCGAGCTCGCCGATGCGGCGGCGCGAGCGCTCGAGCCGCTCCCCCATCTCGAGGACGAGCCGGACGCCCGCGAGGTTGAGCCCCTCGTCCTGCGTGAGCCGGCGGATCAGGCGCAGCCGCTCGACGTCACGCATCGAGTAGCGCCGCGTCCCACCGGGCGTCCGGTACGGACGGAGGAGCCCATCGCGCTCGTAGGCGCGCAGGGTCTGCGGGTGGAGCTCCGCCATCTCGGCCGCGACCGAGATGACGAACGCCGGCAGGTCGTGCTCCGGGCCGGGAGCGTCGAAGGGTGCGTCGTCCTCGACGTCAGGACCGGCCCCCGGTCCGACCCAGGATCCGTCGTCGGGCTCGGCGTCGGACGCGTGCGGGCGCTGCTGGCCCGAGGGCCGGCGGGACCACGACCAGCCGCCCTCGGCGGGGTCGAGGTAGCGCTGGGCCTCGGCCATGTCAGGCCTCCGTGCCGACGCCGAGGGCGGCGTCGCGTGCGGTCGTGTCGTCGAGCGCGGCGAGCTCGCGGACGAGCCGTTCCTGCTCGGCGTCGAGCCGCTCGGGGATGCTGACGCGGACGGTGACGAGCAGGTCACCGCTGCCGGTCCCGCGCGTGCGGGGTGCACCCTGACCGCGGACGCGCAGCACCTTGCCGGGCTGCGTCCCGGCGGGGATACGGATCCGTCGCGTCTCGCCACCGGGCGTGGGGACGGTGACCGTCGTGCCGAGCGCGGCCTCCGCGAAGGTCAGCGGCAGCTCGAGGGTGACGTCGTCGCCACGACGACCGAACACCGGATGCTCGGCGACACGGACACGCACCAGCACGTCGCCGGCCGGGCCGCCGTCCCGTCCGGCCTGTCCGCGTCCGGCGACGCGCACGGTCGCGCCGTCGCGCACACCGGCGGGGATGCGGACCTGGATGCGGCGCGGCGTGAGCGTCCGGCCCGTCCCGGAGCAGGTCCGGCACGGCGTCTCGACGATCGTGCCGGCACCGCCGCAGCGACCGCACGGCTGCGCGAAGGAGAACATCCCCTGGTCGACGACGACCTCGCCGCTGCCGGAGCAGGCGCTGCAGGTCACCCGGCTCGAGCCGGGCGCGGCGCCGCTGCCGTGGCAGGTCGCGCAGGGACCCTCGGTGGTGATGTTGATCGTGGTCGAGATGCCCTCGAGCGCGTCCTCGAAGGTGAGGTGCAAGTCGGTCTCGACGTCGGCGCCACGGCGAGGGCGCGAGCGCGACGTGCCCGCGCGGCCGCGTCCGGCTCCCGGCGCACCGCCGCCCCCGAACATCTGGCCGAGGATGTCCCCGAGGTCGGCGCCGCCGAACCCGCCGGGGAAGCCGGCGTCGGCGCCACCGGGGAACCCGCCACCCATGCCACGGAACCCAGACGCACCGAGCCGACGCAGCTCGTCGTACTCCTTGCGCGTCTCGGCGTCACCGACGACGGCGTAGGCCTCGCCGATCTCCTTGAACCGCGCCTCGGCACGGGAGTCGTCGGGCCGCGCGTCCGGGTGGTTCTCCCGCGCGAGCCGGCGGTACGCCTTCTTGATCTCCGTCGCGGTGGCGTCCTTGGACACGCCGAGCGTCGCGTAGTAGTCCTTCTCGAGCCACTCGCGCTGTGGAGCCATGGGGTCCCCCGGTCAGCGGGTCACTGGGCGACGACGACCATGGCCGGCCGCAGCACGCGGTCGGCCTGGCGGTAGCCGGCACGCAGCACCTGGTGGACGGTCGGTCCGGTCGCGTCGCCGCCGCCGGAGCCCTCGACCGCGTCCGCGTCGACCTGCTGGACCGCATCGTGGACGGTCGGGTCGAACGGGACACCGGTCGCGTCGACACGCTCGACGCCGAAGGTCGCGAGCGCACGCTGCGCCTTCTCCGCCACGACGCGGATACCGGACGCGACCGCACCGACGTCGGCGTGGAGCGATGCACCGTCGAGCGCGTCGGCGGCGGCAGCGACGCGGTCGAGATCGTCGAGCACGTCGAGCAGCGCGTTCACGACGTCGGCGCGTCCATGATCACGCTGGAGCGCGCCGTCACGCGCGACGCGCTTGCGGTAGTTCTCGAAGTCGGCGTGCGAGCGGCGCAGGTCGTCGAGGTACTCGTCACGCTGGAGCTCCACCTGCTCGAGCTCGCCGAGCAGCTCGACGCGGGAGCGGGGGTCGGACTCGGCACGTGTCTCGAGCGCCGCGGCGGCATCCGCCACCTCAGCAGCCTCGTCGGAAGTCTCGGCGGCGACCGGCGGCGCGTCCTCGACGAAGTCCTCGGCGGTCTGCTCGTCGCTCACGGGTCGCTCCTCCGACGGCTCGTGCGGTTCCTGCGGATCCTGCGGTGCGGGTCGTCGTGCGCTCATGGGAGCGGGGTGGATGCGGACGACCGCGCACGGGCGTCAGCTCGCCGCGGCCTGGTCGTCACCCTCGTCCACGACCTCGGCGTCGACGATCTCTGCGTCGTCGACCGCGTCGTTCGTGTCGGTCGCGGCGTCGGCGTCCGCCTCCTGGGCGCTCGCCGCGTAGATGGCCTCTGCGAGGCGCTGGCTGAACCCGGACAGGTTCTCCACCCCGTTGCGCACCGCATCGGTGTCATCTCCCTGCAGGGCCTCCTTCAGCCCGGTCAGCGCGCCCTCGACCTCCGCCTTGAGTGCGGCGTCGAGCTTCTCGCCCTGGTCCTTCAGGGTCTTCTCGGTCTGGTGGACGAGGTTGTCCGCCTGGTTGCGGACCTCGACGGCCTCGCGGCGTCGACGGTCCTCCTCGGCGTACTTCTCCGCGTCCTCGACCATGCGCTGGATGTCGTCCTTCGGCAGCGCGGAGCCGCCGGTGATCGTCATCGACTGCTCCTTGCCCGTGCCGAGGTCCTTGGCGGACACGTGCACGATGCCGTTCGCATCGATGTCGAACGCGACCTCGATCTGCGGCACGCCGCGCGGGGCGGGCGGCAGGTCGGTCAGCATGAACTTGCCGAGCGTCTTGTTGTCGCTGACCATCTCGCGCTCGCCCTGGAGCACGTGGATCTCGACGGACGGCTGGTTGTCGTCGGCGGTGGTGAACACCTCGGAGCGGCGCGTCGGGATGGTCGTGTTGCGCTCGATGAGCTTGTGGGTGATGCCGCCCTTCGTCTCGATGCCGAGCGACAGCGGCGTGACGTCGAGGAGCAGCACATCCTTGACGTCGCCCTTGAGCACGCCGGCCTGCAGCGCCGCACCGACCGCGACGACCTCGTCGGGGTTGACGCCCTTGTGCGGCTCCTTGCCACCGGTGAGGCGGGCGACGAGCTCCTGCACGGCGGGGATGCGCGTCGAGCCGCCGACGAGGATCACGTGGTCGATGTCGCTGGTCGCGATGCCCGCGTCCTTGATGGCGCGCGTGAACGGACCCTCGCAGCGCTCGAGCAGGTCCGCGGTCAGCTCGTTGAACTTCGCGCGGCTCAGCGTCGCCTCGAAGTGCAGCGGGCCCGCGTCCGTGGCAGTGAGGAACGGCAGGTTGATCGACGTCTCCTGCGAGCTCGACAGCTCGATCTTCGCCTTCTCCGCGGCCTCCTTCAGCCGCTGCATCGCCATGCGGTCCTTGGAGAGGTCGACGCCGTGGTCGTTCTTGAAGGACGTGACCATCCAGTCGATGAGCGCGTCGTCCCAGTCGTCACCACCGAGCTTCGAGTCGCCGGCGGTGGACCTGACGTCGAACACGCCCTCCGCGATCTCGAGCACGGACACGTCGAACGTTCCACCACCGAGGTCGAAGACGAGGATGGTCTGCTCCTCGGACTTCTCGAGGCCGTAGGCGAGCGCCGCGGCCGTCGGCTCAGCGACGAGACGCAGGACCTCGAGGCCGGCGATCTCGCCCGCCTCCTTCGTGGCCTGACGCTGCGCGTCGTCGAAGTACGCGGGCACGGTGATGACGGCCTGCGTGACGTCCTCGCCGAGGTACGCCTCGGCGTCGCGCTTGAGCTTCATCAGCACGCGCGCGCTGATCTCCTGCGGCGTGTAGGCCGTGCCGTCGATGTCGGTCGTCCAGCCGGTGCCGGCGTGGCGCTTGACCGAGCGGATGGTGCGGTCGGGGTTGGTGACCGCCTGCCGCTTGGCGACCTCGCCGACGAGGACCTCGCCGCTCTTGGACCACGCGACGACCGACGGGGTCGTGCGCGCGCCCTCGGCGTTCGCGATCACCTGGGGCTCGCCGCCCTCCATGACCGACACGACGGAGTTGGTCGTGCCGAGATCGATTCCGACAGCCTTGGCCATCCCTGGTCCTCCTGGATCCGGGTCGTCCGGGTTCGTCCTGCTCGGTCCGCCGTGGCCCGTACTGCGCCGGGGGCGCTCAGATGGGCTGGAACGGCGTCTGGAGCGAGGATACGGACCATCCAGAGGGTAGGGCCAGATATGAGCCGATGCGGCTCAGGTTACTTGCGGCGTTCCGATGCAGGCTACTGGGCCTGCCAGTCACGTCGGAGCGGATGCCCCGCGGCGTCGAGCCGCTCGCGAGAGGGATGCAGGTCGAACATGATGGCGAAGGGGAGCAGGACCAGGAAGGCCCCCACCACGAGCTGCCACACCATCGTCGCCTCCTCGGTCCTCGCGGGTCCTCGCGCTGGGACCGGACGCTAGCCAGCGGCACCGTCCTGCCGCACGAACAGGTCGCCGGGCACGATGCCAGCGTCCGTCAGGACCCCGGCGGCGACCTCGAGCGCGACGTCGTACGCGACGCCGGGGTGCGTGACCGGACAGGGCCGCGCCGTGCAGGGGACCATCGTCGCGATCCCGACGACGACGCCGTCGGCTGCGAACGCGATGTCGAGCGGCACGAGCGTGTCGAGCATCCAGAACCCCGGCCGCCCGCCGGGCCCCGGCGGACCGTCGAAGGCGAAGAGCATCCCGACACCGTCGGGGACCTCCGGGACACCCTGCAGCCCTCGTGCGCGGGCGGCGTCGGTGTCGGCGACGAGCGCGTCGACCACGAGCGCTCCGTCACCCTCCCCGACCGTGACACGCGCCCGCGTCAGCCCTGCGAGGTCGTTGGCTCGCGCGAACTCGTCGACCGCCACGGACGACGACGCTTCGGGCCCGTCGCCGCGCGGCCCCTCCACCGGCCCACAGGCGGTGAGCAGCAGCATCGACGCGACGACCGTTGCGGGACCGCGTGCGCGCCGACGACGCACGACGATCACCGGGGCCTGCATCCGGTCAGCGCGTCGACCTCGAGCACGCGGCCGTCGCTCCCGACCGTCACCGTCAGACCGTCCCGCTGGCCGAGCAGCGTGCCCGGGACACCGGACTCGACGATGATGAGCTCGCGCGCGACGAGCACCGACGCTGCCGCGTCAATCGCCTCCGCGAGCACATCCGGCCCGTCCGGGAGCGCCGCTCGCACCGTGACCCGGGTACGGAGACCCGCGCCGCCGGTCCGGAGCTCGCACTGCTCGAGCGGTTCGGCTGCGAACGGGGACTCCGGCGCGAGCCCGGCCTCCTCCACGATCGACGCGACGACCGCGACGACCTCCGCCTCCGCCTCATCGATGCGCAGCGTGCCGGTCCCGACCCCGCAGCCTGCAGCCACGACCGACAGCGCGAGCAGCGCCGGAACGACCCGCGCGGGTCGGGCCCATCTGCGCACCATGCCCGGTCCCCGTCATCGACACCGCGCGGCCCGACACACGCGCGCTGCGCCCGAGCGTAGGCGCCACCCCTAGACTCCCGGCCCGGACGAACGGGGGCCTGATGGACGCGCAGCTCGCGCTCACGCTGTTCCGTGTGGTGGTCGGCACGGCGATGCTCGCCTTCTTCGGTGGCTGGGCCGTCCGCCGCGTGCGCTACCTGATCGCGCTCACACGGGCGGCCCGTCCGAACCCCGCGCGCTCGATGATGGGGAACCTGCGCCGAACGATCCGTCAGTCGCTCGTGAACATCCTCGGCAACCGGAAACTCCTGCGCTGGACGCTGCCCGGCATCGCGCACTTCTGGGTCATGTGGGCGTTCTTCGTCCTGCAGACGACGGTGCTCGAGGCGATCGGCGAGCTGTACGTCGGCCCGTCGTTCCAGCTCCCGCTGCTGAACGCGATCTCGCTCGGCGGCGTGACCGCCTACGACGTCCTCGGCTTCCTGCAGGACACGTTCGGGCTGCTGTCGCTGACGGGCATCGCGATCTTCGCCGGCATCCGCTTCGCGCAGGACCC
>JAURQY010000028.1 GCA_030835875.1 Nitriliruptorales bacterium
GTCGCGCCGCACGTCGAGACGCTCCTCGAGCTGCGCCGCCGCGCCCGCGAGGACCGGCGGTACGGAGACGCCGACGCGATCCGCGACGCGCTGCTCGCCGCCGGCATCGAGGTCCGCGATGGTGCGGGGGAGACCGGCTGGGAGTTCACCGACCCGCTCGCGGACTCGCTCGCCGACGCGCTCGCTCAGGGCGCAGGCCGCGACGCAGCCGCTGCGGAGTAGCCTTCGGCGGCTCGCCAACCTGCTCATCGGCTCCTGCGAGGTCCCCGTGCGGCGCACGCTCATGAAGTCGAAACTTCATCGCGCAACGGTGACGGTGGCGGACCTCGACTACATCGGCTCGGTCACCATCGACCGTGATCTGATGGACGCAGCGGACCTCCTGCCGCACGAGCGTGTGCAGGTCCTCGACGTCACCAATGGGGCAAGGCTCGAGACCTACGTCATCGAGGGAGAACGGGGGAGCGGGACGATCGGTATCAACGGTGCCGCTGCGCATCTCGTGCATCCCGGTGATGTCGTGCTGATCGTGAGCTTCGCCGAGTTCGAGGAGGACGAGGCGCGCACGTGGGAGCCGACCGTCGTACTCGTTGATGATCACAACCGGGTCGCTCGCATCCTGCCATGATGGGAGCGGCCCAGCGACTCGGCCTGTGGCCAGGGAGGACAATCTGATGGTGAGCGTCTTCACCCGCATAATCCGAGGAGAGCTCCCGGGCCGGTTCGTCTGGCGCGACGATCGCGTCGTCGCCTTCCTCACCATCGCCCCGGTCACGACCGGCCACGTGCTCGTCGTGCCTGTCGATGAGGTCGAGCAGTGGATCGACCTCGACGCGGAACTCTGGTCCCGGGTCGCCGGCATCGCGCGCGAGATCGGGCGCGCCCTCCAGTCCGTGTTCGATGCGCCGCGGATCGGGCAAATGATCGCCGGGTTCGAGGTCCCGCACGTGCACGTCCACGTGCTCCCGGCCTACGACCTCGATGACATCGGCTTCGGTGGCGCCGACTCCTCGCCCGACCCCGATGTCCTCGATGCTGCTGCGGTCCGCATCAGAGCAGCCCTGAGGGGACTCGGTCACACCGACGTCGTGCCGGAGGGCTGACGGCCGTCAGCGTCGCTCGGCGGACGATGGGCGTGTCTCGACGGACCAGCGGGCGTGGAGGCGCGCGTACGGCCCGTCGACGGGCAGGAGCTCCGCATGGGTCCCGTCCTGGACGAGCCGGCCGTCGGCCAGGACCAGGATCCGATCCGCATGCTCCGCCGTCGCGAGCCGGTGGGCCACCGTGATGCTCGTCCTCCCGGCGGTGAGCCTTGCGACCGCACGGCGCAGTCGGACATCGAGCGCCGGGTCGACAGCGCTCGTCGCCTCGTCGAGGATCAGCAGGTCAGGGTCGGCGGCCCAGGCGCGAGCGAGCGCGATGAGCTGCCGCTCGCCGGAGGACAGGCGAGAACCGCGTTCGCCCGCTCGCGTGCGCAGTCCGTCCGGCAGTGCGGCGATCCATGCATCGAGCCCGAGCGCGGCGAACGCGGCCATCACCTTCGTGTCGTCCGCTGACGGATCCCCGTAGCGGACGTTGTCGGCCACCGTCGCGTCGAGGACGAACGGGTCCTGTGGCACGAACGCGACCCTCCGTCGCAGCTCCTCGGTCCTGATCGACTCGAGCGGGACGCCACCGAGCAGGATCGAACCATCGGGTGGTTCCTGGAGCCGTGCGAGGAGCTTCACGAGGGTGGACTTCCCCGACCCGGTCCGTCCGACGATCGCGACCCGACGCCCGGGAGTGATGTCGACGGAGACGTCCCGGAGCACCACCGTCCCGTCCGGGTACGCGTAGGTCAGGCGGTCGACGGCGATCGCGAGGGGCCCTGCGGCAGGCGACCGGCCATGGGTCGGTCGTGGGTCGACCGGGGTGTCAAGCACGTCGAGGACGCGTCGGAGTCCCGCCGCAGCGGACTGCGCCTGGTCGAGGATCTCGACGAGGAGCTGCACCGGTGCGACGAACACGGTCACGAGCAGCAGGAACGCCACCAGACGTCCCGCGGTCAGACCAGTGGCGTCCGCCGTGGCGATCCCGATCGCCACGATCGCGATGGTCATCAGCGCCGCGAAGACCTCCGAGGTGGAGAACAGGCTGGCGCCGAGCAGTCGTGTGCGGGACTCCGTGCGGAACTGCCGCTCGAGTGCGGCACCGACGTCGGCGCCGATCCGCTCCTCGGCAGCGAAGGCACGGATGGTCGGGAGACCGCTGATCGCCTCGCCCGCGATGGCGAGCGAGTCGGCCGCGCGCGTCCGGACCCGGTCGTACCGACGTGCGAGGACCCGCTGCGCCGCGAGCAGCGTCATCGCGTAGAGCACGGCGATGCCGAGCACGACTCCTGCGAGGAGGGGATCGAACACGACCATCAGCGTCGCGACGACCGCGAGCTGCGAGACGCCGACCAGCATCCCGATCCCACCCCACTCGATGAACTGCGTGATCGCGTCGATGTCACCGGTGACCCGTGCGACGAGTGCACCACGGCGCTCGGCTGCGAGCGTCAGCGTGGGCACGGCATGCAGGTGGCGGAACACGTGGACGCGCAGCTCGTGGAGCCCCCGGGCGGCAGCGCGGACCAGCCGGTACATCGCCTGCCAGGAGGCGACAGCGGCGATGAGCGCGATCGCTGCGGCGAGGGCTCCGAGACGACCGGCAGCGACGACGTCAGGGCCCGCGCTCGCGAGGACCTGCTCGTCGAGCAGACGCTGGAGCGCCACCGGGACGACCAGGGCCCCCACCGCACCCACTAGTGCGAGCGCTGCGGTCAGCACGAGACCGCGGCTGAGCGAGGGTGCGACCCGTGCTGCCTCTCGCAGGCCCGCGACGAGCGTCCGACGGGACGCGCTCGCTCCGATGCCGCCCGCGCGGCTCAACGGACCGCCGTGTCCCGGGCGTAGGCCTCGACCAGCACGGCGTAGCCCGGCGAGGCCGTGAGCAGTGTCTCATGCGTCCCCGTGGCGGCGATCCGTCCGGACTCGATGTGGACGACCTCGTCCGAGGCCATGATGCTCGATGGGCGCGATGCGACGAGCACGACCGTCAGGTCGGCCTGTCCCGTCCGAGGCGCGGACGTGCGGAGCCCCTCGAGGATCTCGGCCTCGACCTCCGCATCAAGGGCTGACGTCGCGTCGTCGAGCATGAGGATGCGCGGACCCCGCGCGAGTGCTCGTGCGAGCCCGAGTCGCTGCTGCTGACCGCCCGACAGCTGCGTCCCCCGCTCACCGACACGTGTCGCGATTCCATCCGGCAGGGCATCGATGACGTCCTCGAGCCGTGCAGCTCGGACCGCCCGGGTCACGTCCGCGTCCGAGACGGTGGGATCATCGAGCGTGATGTTGTCGCGGATCGACCGGTCGAGGATGAACGGTTCCTGGCTGACGTACGTCACGGTCGATGCGACCGTTCCCTTTGTGAGGTCCCGGACGTCGATCCCGTCGAGCAGGACCCGACCCTCGTCCGGCTCCCAGAGGTGCGCGATCAGGCGGGTGAGCGACGACTTCCCGCTGCCCGTCGCTCCGACGAGGGCATAGGTGCGCCCGGCCTGCAACGTCAGGTCGATGTCGATGAGGGCCGGGTGTCCACCGGGGTAGCGCAGGCTCGCGCGCTCGATGCGCAGCAGCGGCGACCGTCCTCCCGGTGGCGTCCCGTCACCGGTGGGGAGGGTCCGCTCCCCGTGCGACGGGCGGTCGGTCACGTCCAGCACCGTGCGCACGCGGTGCCAGCCCGCCACGGACTGGGCCGCATCCCAGACCAGATAGCCGATGAGCCGGGTCGGCACGACGAGGAGCGACAGCAGGTATGCGATGGTGACGAGGTCGCTTGGACCGACCGCTCCGCGCGCGACGAGCGTGGTCGCGTAGGCCAGCAGTGCGATCGAACCGAGGGTGGGTCCGAGATCCGTCACGGTCCGGAACGCGGTCCACGAGCGGCCGAGGCGCATCAGCGCATCGCGCTGTCTGCCTGACGCGGCGCGGAAGCGCTCGACCTCCTCCGCTTCACGTCCGAGCGCTCGGATCGTGAGCGCGCCATCGAAGCTCTCGTGTGCGACGCCGGCCGATCGCCCGACCGCAGCCTGGACCTCCTGCATGTTCCGGAACGCCGCCCAGCTCCCGATCCCGTCGACAGCGACGACGGCGATCATCACACCACCCGCGATGAGGCCGAGTCGGACGTCGATCGTCAGGACCAGTCCCATCGCACCGACGAGCAGGAGGAGCGACCCGAGGGCGAAGGGGAGCGGGGCGAGCAGTCCTGTCGCCTTCTTCGTGTCGTTCCCGGAGACGGCGAGCAGGTCACCGACACCACGGGTCGCGTACCAGCGGAGCGACAGGCCGAGCTGGTGCTGGACCACCTGTCGACGCAGCGCCTGCTCGGTCCGGAGCTGCCACCAGGCGGCCGCGCCGCGACGGAGCACGATGCTGACCGACCGCCAGATCGCGACGCCGCCGAGCACGGCCGCCGTCTCACGGATGCCGACGCCCGTCACCCCCTCCGCGGCGAACGCCGGGAGGACGACCTCCTCGGTGATCCAGCCGATGACGCCGGCGGAGACGACGATGGTCGCGGCGAAGGAGATCGCCCCCACGATCGACAGGATGGCAGCCGTCCGCTGAGCGCTCGCGTAGCGACGCGAGAGCCCGATGGCGTCCCCGACGAGCCGACGGGGCGTCACCGGAGCCTCCGTCGCCGGCGACGGACGCACCGTCACGCGCCGCTCCGGTCCGCCCCGGGTTCGGGCCGTGGCGTCAGCAGCTGGTCGACGGGTGCATGGTTGTCGGTCAGCAACGGCGCATCTGCGACGCGTACCGCGAGCGCCTGATCTGAGACCACCACATCGTCTCGCCCACGCGCGCGGTTCCGCGCCACGATCGCATCGAGCGGCAGAGGGCGGTCCGATGCGATGACCACATGGTTCCCACCGCGCCCGTCGGCCCGCTCGAGGACGGCGACATGCGCGAACACGTCCCCGATGGTCGCGACCTCGGCGTGGAGGAGGTCGCGTGGGCCATGGTCGATGATGTTGAGGATGTAGATGCCGTCCGGCGCCATGAGCGCCTGCAGGTCCGCGGTGAACTCGCGGGTCGTGAGGTGCCAGGGCACTGCGATGCCACCGAACGCGTCGCCGATGACGAGGTCGAAGGGCGCGACCGCAGCAGCGTCGCCGGCGGCCGACGCGACGAGGTCCGCGACAGCGCGCCGGGCGTCACCCGTGACGATGCGGACGTCGTCGCCCGGCGCGAACCCGAGCCGCTCGTCCGCGATCGCGATGACCGCCGGGTCGAGCTCGAGCACGACCTGCATCGACCCGGGATGCTCGCTGCGGAGGTAGCGGGGCATCGTGAGCCCGCCCGCGCCGATGTGCAGCGCGCGCAGCGGTCGGCCGTCGGGCGCGAGCGCACCGATCGCATCCCCGTACCACGCGGTGTAGGTGAACGAGAGGACGGTCGGGTCGTCGAGGTCCACGTGGCTGTGCGGCAGCGTGTCGAGCCACAGCACCCGGCCGCTGTCGCTCCGTGGGTCCTCACGCACCGCGATGCAGTAGTAGGTCGACTCCTCCTCGCACGGCCCGTCGGTCGCGAGGGACGCACCGATCGCGAGCGCGGCGAGCACGAGGGGCGCGATGCCGAGCAGCGGCGTCGACCCGTCCGCGCCGAGGCGTCCGAGCGCCCGTCCCGCGCCGGCACGTGCCAGGCCGATCGCGACGACCACGCCACCGAGGACGAGCAGGACCGCGAGCACGCGGATGGTCGCCCGGGTCGGGAACAGCGCCACGAGCACGAAGCCCGTGAGGAACGTCCCCGCGATGCCGCCGAAGGTGGAGATGGCCGACAGCCGTCCGACGACGCTGCCGGTGCGCTCGAGCGAGTCGAGCTGGAGCTTGATCACGACCGGCGTCACGGCGGACAGCACGGCCGCGGGGACGAGCACGGCGAGGGTCGAGAGGATCACGGCCGTGGCGGGTCCGGTGCCGCGCAGCCCCGCGCCGAGCACGTCGACGATCGGGACGGTGAACGCGGCGAGCGCACCGCTCGCGACGAGCAGCGGGGCGAGCAGTCGGCGCGGCGCGGTGCGGTCGGCCGCCCGACCGCCCAGCCACGTCCCGAGTGCGATGCCGGCGAGGACGACGCCGATGATCGCCGTGTACGTCTCGATGGTGTTGCCGACGTAGGGGATGAGGAGGCGCGCCGCGAGCAGCTCGAGGACGAGCACGGCGGCGGAGGACAGGAAGACGAGGAGCGACGCGACGGGGGACGGCATGGTGCCGGAGGGTAGGCGACTACCGTCAGCGCCCCGCAGCGGTCGTCGCAGCGACGGAGGGTCCACGGTGGCCGAGTACGTGTATGTGATGAAGGGCCTGTCGAAGACGGTGCCCGGTGGCAAGAAGGTCCTCGACGACATCTGGCTGTCGTTCCTGCCGGGCGCGAAGATCGGCGTCATCGGCCCGAACGGCGCCGGCAAGTCGACGCTCATGCGGATCATGGCCGGCGTCGACACCGAGTTCGACGGGGAGGCGTGGCCGGGCAAGGGCGTGCGCGTCGGCTACCTGCCGCAGGAACCGGAGCTCGACGACGCGCGCACCGTGCGTGAGAACGTGATGGACGCGCTCGGCGAGCAGATGTCGCTGATCGAGGAGTACAACGCGCTGACCATGCAGCTCGCCGAGCCCATGGACGACGACGCGATGCAGAAGGTCTACGACCGGATGGCCGTCGTCCAGGACGCCATCGATGCTGCCGACGCGTGGGACGTCGAGCGCACCGTCGAGATCGCGATGGACGCCCTGCGCGTGCCCGACGGCGACGCGGACGTGCGCACGCTCTCCGGCGGCGAGCGACGACGCGTCGCGCTGTGCCGGCTGCTGCTGACCAAGCCCGACCTGCTGCTGCTCGACGAGCCGACGAACCACCTCGACGCCGACACGGTCGCCTGGCTGCAGCGGCATCTGAACGACTACGCCGGCACCGTGATCGCCATCACCCACGACCGCTACTTCCTCGACGAGGTCGCCGGCTGGATCCTCGAGGTGGACCGCGGACGCGGCTACCCCTACGAGGGCAACTACTCCGGCTGGCTCGAGCAGAAGCGCGCGCGGCTCGCGAAGGAGGAGAAGGAGGAGTCGGCGCGCCAGAAGCAGCTCGCCGAGGAGGCGGAGTACGTTAAGCAGACGCCGCAAGGCCGCCGCACCCGTGCGCGTGCGCGCGTCGCCGCCTACGAGACGCTCCTCAACGCCGAGCGTCCGAAGCAGGTGACCAAGCCCGTCATCATGATCCCGCCCGGTCCGCGTCTCGGCAACGTCGTCGTCGAGGCCGACGGCGTCGAGAAGGGCTTCGGCGACCGGCTGCTCTACGAGGGGCTGAGCTTCTCGCTCCCGCCCGGTGCGATCGTCGGCATCATCGGCCCGAACGGTGCGGGCAAGACGACGCTGTTCCGCATGATCGCGACCGCCGCCGGCGTTGCGCAGGGCGACGATGTGATCGCACCCGATGAGGGCGCGCTGCGCGTCGGTGACACGGTCGTGCTCAGCTACGTCGACCAGTCGCGGGCCGGTCTCGACGCGTCGAGGTCGGTGTTCGAGGAGATCACCGGCGGCGGCGACTGGGTCCAGCTCGGGAAGACGGAGATGGCGTCGCGCGCCTACTGCGCCGCGTTCGGCTTCGTCGGCTCCGAGCAGCAGAAGCCCGTCGGGTCGTGCTCGGGCGGTGAGCGCAACCGCATCCAGCTCGCGAAGCTCCTGCAGGAGGAGGCGAACCTGCTGCTCCTCGACGAGCCGACCAACGACCTCGACGTCGACACGCTGCGCTCGCTCGAGGAGGCGGTGCTCGACTTCGCCGGCTGCGTCGTCGTCACCTCCCACGACCGCTGGTTCCTCGACCGCGTCGCCACCCACATCCTCGCATTCGAGGGTGACTCGGAGGTGACGTGGTTCCCCGGCGGCTACTCCGAGTACGTCGAGGACCTGCGCCGTCGCAAGGGTGACGACGCGCTCAACCCGACCCGGGTCCGCTACAAGCCGCTCACCCGCCGCTGACGGCCCTCCAGCGCCCGTCGGTCCGCACGGCCGTCCGGTCCGAACCCTTCCTCGGGCGAGGAGAAGCCATGCACGTGCTCGTGCTCGGAGCCACGGGGTACGTCGGTGGACGGGTCGTGCCGGAGCTGCTCGCCGCGGGCCACACGGTCCGATGTGCCGTACGGCTCCCCGCGAAGCTCGACGGTCGTGCCTGGCGTGACCGCATCGAGGTCGTGCGTGGCGACGTGACGGACCGCGCGTCGATGGACGCGGCGTCCGCCGGGATCGACGCGATCCTCTTCCTCGTCCACGCGATGGATGGCATGCCCGACTTCGCCGCACGTGAGGCGGAGGGTGCACGCACCGTGCGCGACGCGGCCGCCGCCGCGGGCGTCGAACGCATCGTCTATCTCGGGGGACTCGGCGATGCGGACGACCGGCTGTCCGCGCACCTCCGGTCGCGTCAGGAGGTCGGACGCATCCTCGCCGAGGGCCCCGTCCCGGTCACCGAGCTGCGGGCCGGTGTGGTCATCGGATCGGGGAGCGTCTCGTTCGAGATGCTCCGTCACCTCACCGAGGTGCTGCCCGTCATGACCACGCCGCGCTGGGTCGCGACGCGGACGCAGCCGATCGCGGTTCGCGACGTGCTGCGCATGCTCGTCGGCGTGCTCGAGGTCGAGGAGGCCGCTGGGCGCGTGCTCGAGATCGGTGGGCCGGACGTGCTCACCTTCGCCGAGATGATGCAGCGCTACGCCGCGATCGCGGGGCTGCGTCGGCGCATCATCATCCGGGTCCCCGTCCTCTCTCCGAGGCTCTCGTCGCTCTGGGTCGGGCTCGTCACGCCGCTCCCGACCGGTGTCGCGCGCCCACTCGTCGACAGCCTCGTCAACGAGGTCGTCGTGCGCGACGACGCCGCGCGTCGGCTCGTCCCCTTCGAGCGGACCTCGTTCGACGATGCGGTCCGGCTGGCGCTGCGGCGCATCCAGGACCTCAACGTCGAGACGACGTGGGCATCCGCAGGGGGCGCCGACCGAGTGCCCTACGACGCCGCTGCCACCCCGAGCCCGGCCGACCCGGACTGGGCGGGGGGCACGATCCTCCGCGACGTCCGGCGCACGCGCTGCGCGGCACCCCCCGAGCGGCTCTTCGACGCGGTCACGTCGCTCGGCGGCACACGCGGTTATCACACGCCGCGCTTCCTGTGGGTGCTGCGCGGTGGCATCGACAAGATGGTCGGCGGCATCGGGCTCGGCCGCGGTCGGCGGCATCCGCAGAAGCTCGCCGTCGGCGAACCGGTCGACTTCTGGCGCGTCGAGGCGCTCGAGCGGCCGGCCGGCGACCGTGACGGGCTGCTGCGGCTGCGGGCGGAGATGAAGGTGCCCGGGGAGGCGTGGCTCGAGTTCCGCATCCGCCCGAGCGAGGACGGCGCCTGCGTGCTCGAGCAGCAGGCGCGCTTCCATCCCCGCGGGCTGTGGGGTCGCGTCTACTGGTACGGGCTGTCGCCGATCCACTCGTTCATGTTCCCGCGCATGGCCCGGCGCATCGCCCGTGATGCCGAGGACCTCGCAGGTCGGCTCGTCGACTGAGGGGCGCTGCCCTCGCCAGCGCTCAGCGGAACCTCTCGAGGTCGCTCGGCACGTCGACGTCAGCGAGCGTGCGCCCGGCGGGGTCGAGTGCGCGCCACTCGGCCTCGTCGACGATGATGGGATCGAGCGCGGCGAGCACGTCCTGCATCCGACGCGTCCCCGCATCGAGCGCCCCGGTCACCGTCGGGAGCGCGTCACGGCGGTAGGCGGCGAGGAACGGTTCGAGGCCGCGTGGGCCTGCGACCGCGACCGCCTGCGCTCCGGTCGCGATCGCGCGCTCGCACAGGAGCTGGAGCACGCCCGGCGCCAGCGCCGGGTGGTCGGTCGCGACGACGAGGACGACGTCGCAGCGGGCGCCGGCGAGCGCGGCCTCGAGGCCGGCGGCCGGACCGACGTCCGCACGCGCGTCGACCGCGAATCGGACCGCATCAACGGCGTCCGGTCCGATCACCGCGGCGAGCGAGGCGGTGATGGCGCTGCGGTCCGCCGCGTCGGCGACGACGATCTGCACGTCGTCGACGAGCGGGCGCAGGAGCGTGACGGTGCGTGCGAGGAGCGGGACGCCGTCGACCTCGACGAAGCGCTTGTCCGTGCCGAGCCGCACGGACCGTCCGCCGGCGATCACGGCACCGCCGACCGTCGTCACGCGCGGACCAGGGCGGCCACGGAGAGCAGCGCTGCGAGGGCCAGCACGTACGGGACGAAGACGGTGAGTCGACGTCGCGCGACGAACCCGATGAGGAAGCGGATCGCGAGGTAGCCGCTCACCGCAGACACGAGCACGCCGAGCGCGATCGATGTCGCATCGAACGCGATCGCTCCGGGCTCGGTCGTCCCGAGGTCGGGCAGCGTCACGAGCGCCGCGCCGACGGTGACGGGCAGCAGCATGAGGAACGAGAGCCGTGCGGCGGCGCCGCGCGACAGGCCGAGCGCCATGCCCGCAGAGATCGTCGCGCCCGATCGCGAGACGCCGGGGAGGATCGCGAGCGCCTGCGTGGCGCCGATGCCGACCGCTCGCGACCACGGGAGCGCGTCGAGCTCGCCGCTCACCGATGTCCGGTCGTCGGACGCGGGCTCCGACGTCCCGAGCGTGGTGCGGCGCCGCTCGGCGGACCACAGCAGGAGCGCGGTGACGACGAGGAACGCTGCGACGGCGAGCGGCTCGTCGAAGGCGGCGCCGATCGCGTCGCGGGCGAGCAGGCCGACGAGCGCCGCGGGGACCGAGGCGACGACGAGCACCGCGAGCAGGCGACGCGCACCTCGCGCCTCCGCACCCGTGTCGCGCGGCCGCAGCACGCCGCGCACGATGCCGGCGAGGTCGGCGCGGAAGTAGGCGACGACGGCGAGCAGCGTGCCGACGTGCAGCGCGACGTCGAAGGCCAGGCTGCCCGACGACCAGCCGAGCAGGAACGGGACGGCCTGCAGATGCCCGGACGACGACACCGGGATGAACTCGGTGAGCCCCTGGACGAGGCCGAGCACGAACGCCTGCAGCAGCAGCACGGGAGGGCGACCCGCGGGCGACCGGCGCGCGACGCGGGGGGCGACGGGGGAGCGTAGGTCGCAGGGGTGGGTGTGGCACCATGCCGGACGGACCAGGAGGCCGCGGTGCGGGTGCTCGTGCTCGGCGCTACCGGGTACGTCGGCGGGCGGCTCGTCCCCGAGCTGCTCACCGCCGGCCATCAGGTCCGCTGCGCCGTCCGGAGGCCCGCGAAGCTCGAGGGGCGGACGTGGCGTGACCGCGTCGAGGTGCTCGCCGCGGACGTCACCGTGCGTGCCGACATGGACCGTGCCTGTGACGGTGTCGACGCGGTCGTCTACCTCCTGCGCGCGGTCGACGGCCGGCCCGACCTCGTCGACCGCGAGCGTGACGGCGCTGCCGTCGTGCGCGACGCGGCCGCGGCCGCCGGCGTGGACCGCATCGTCTACCTCGGCGCGCTCGGTGATGCCGCGACGTCGACACGTGCGGCGGAGCGTCAGGCGATCGGTCGCCTGCTCGCCGACGGACCGGTCGACGTCACCGAGCTGCGCGCGGGCGTGATCATCGGATCGGGCAGCGCGTGGTTCGAGATGATCCGGCACACCACCGAGCTGCTGCCGCTCATGGTGATCCCGAGCTGGATCGGGACGCGGACGCAGCCGATCGCGATCCGTGACGTGCTCCGCGCGCTCGTCGACGTGCTCGCGATCGACGCGACCCGGGGCGAGGTCCTCGAACTCGGCGGTCCGGAGGTGCTCACGTTCCGCGAGATGATGCTGCGCTACGCCGCTGCTGCGGGGCTGCGACGGCGCACGATCCTCGCGGTTCCCGTCGTCACACCGCGGCTGTCCGCGCTGTTCGTCGGCGCGGTGACGCCGCTGCCGACCCCCGTCGCGCGTCAGCTCCTCGAGGTCCTGCGTGACGACGTCGTCGTGCGCGACGACCGTGCGACGACGCTCGTCCCGTTCCGACGCCACACGTACGACGAGGCGCTCGCGCTCACCCTCGGACGCATGCGGGTGCTCGACGTCGCGACGACGTGGGCGAGCGCGGGCGGGCCCGATCCGGTCGATGCGGACGATCCGACGGCGCCGTCGCCCGACGACCCGTCGTGGGCGGGTGGTGTCCGCTACGAGGACGTGCGCCTGCGCAGGACGCGGATCCCGCGCGCGTACGTCTTCGACGTCGTGCGCTCGATCGGCGGCTCGCACGGCTGGTTCTCGCCCCGTCTCCTGTGGTCCGCGCGCGGCGCGCTCGACAAGCTGGGCGGCGGCATCGGTGCCGGGCGTGGACGCCGGCATCCCATCGACCTCGCGGTCGGCGACCCGGTCGACCTGTGGCGTGTCGAGGCGATCGAGCCGCCGTCGCTGCTGCGGCTGCGCGCCGAGATGCGGGTGCCCGGCGTCGCGTGGCACGAGTATCGGGTGCTCGACGACGGGGTCGCGACCGTGCTCGAGCAGCGGTCGCTCTTCGAGCCGCGCGGGCTCTGGGGACGCGTCTACTGGTACCTGCTCGCGCCGATGCATGCGGTGCTGTACCCGCGGATGGTCCGGCGGATCGTCCGCGAGGCCGAGCAGGCCTTCGCGGGCGCGCGCGACGTGTCACGGCGCGAGGACGACGCCTGACAGCGTGCCGCGCAGCGCCGCGGCGGCCACGTCCGCAGCATGCCCGCGTTCCACCTCGAGCCCGGTGACGTCGCCCTCGACCGAGAGGACGCGGCTGTCCTGCGCGAGCGTCCGGCCCGAGCCGTCACCGGCGACGCCGACGAGATCGACACGTGCCTCGACGGGGATGCCGTGCAGGAGCTCGGCGGGGACGGCGACCGCAGCGAGGCCGGACGCGAGCCGCGCGAGCGGTCCGTCGTCACGGACATGGGACGCGGTCAGGACCGTGCCCGTGGTCACGCCCGAGGTGAGCCGCATGTCGATGAGCTCCTCCGCGGCCGCCAGCGCCGCGGGCGGGACGATGGTCTCCGGCCAGCGTGCGACGGCGACGTCCGTCGCGCCCACCGCGTCGCCGCTCTGCAGCTCGCGGGTCGCGACCAGGACCGCGACGGGCGGCCCGTAGGGGGAGAGGAGGACGCGGAGCATCACGACGGTGACGGTCGCGACGGCAGCGAGCAGACCGATCCCGCTGCGTGCTCGTGGCGTGAGGCGCCACCAGCCCTCCGCGATCCGGTCCAGGACCGAAGGGAGGCGGAGGGGCGGTCCGGGCAGCCACGACGTGGCGCGAGGTGCGTCCGCGTCGTGCGCCCGGACCCGGATGCGGAGGGCCGGTGGCATGGGACGCAGTCCACCGCATCGTCCGTCGCGGTGACGGACCGATCCGTGACCTGTGGACGACGGCGCGCGCGCCGCCGGAGGGTCAGTCGCTGCTGCTCGCCGTGTCGCTCTTCGACGGGGTGCTGCTCGTCGAGGGTGTCGTCGACGTCGACGACGAACCGCTCGACGTCGCGTCGCTCGATGACGCGCCACCCGACGAGCCGCCGGACGTGCTCCCTGACGAGCCGCCCGACGAGCCGCCCGACGCATAGTCCTTGACGTGCCAGCCGGAGCCCTTGAAGATCAGGCCGGCCGCGGAGAAAACCTTGCGCAGCTCGCCGCCGCACGCCTCGCAGACGGACAGCGGGTCGTCGCTGAACGACTGGACCACCTCGAGGCGTTCCCCGCAGGAACGGCAGAGGTACTCATAGGTCGGCATGGTCGTCTCCTGGGGCGAAGCGTCGCGGATGCTATGCCGGCCCGACGGTGCGGGTCATCGGGCTGCGCCGCACCGACGCATCCGTCACCACGAGGTCGACGCTCGCATCGTGCGCCTCGACGGGCAGGGCGTCGCGGACGAGCGGCTCGATGCAGACCCCGATCCGCACGGCTCCGCGGAGCTGCGGGAGCAGGCGGTCGTACATCCCGGCGCCGCGGCCGAGGCGGGCTCCCGCAGGGGTGAACGCGACGCCGGGGACGACGACGGCACCGACGGCATCGGCTCCGACGGGGTCCCCGGAGGGCTCGCGGATGCCGCGATGTCCGGTCGCGAGCGGCGTGCCCGGCGGACAGGGGACCGGGACGATCGCGCCATGCTCGACGCGAGGGAGGAGCACCCGCCAGCCGGCCGGCGGGGCCGTGATCAGCGCGTCGAGCGACACTTCGTCGGGGTCCGCCGCGTAGAGGAGGAGTCCACGAAGGGCGCCGTCACTCCCCGCTGCGGACGCCGGCGTCGGTCCGGCGAGCTCGGGGAGCGTCCGCAGCGCGGCGACGACCGCTGACGATGCTGCTGCGATGTGGTCGCTCGGGTTCGCACGGCGCCAGGCGAGCAGCTCGTCGCGCAGGGCGCGCTTGGCCGAGACGACGTCCCCGTCGGTCGTCACGCGTGCCTCCGTGCGTCCGCTGCGGCCGGTCCGGTCGGAGCGTAGGTCCACGGTGGGCGTGAAGGTCCGCCAGTACGCTCGACCGCCCGCCGCGAGGGGTGGCGATGGCGTGCGCAGGAGGTCCCGTGGTCCGCACCGCCGTCGTCCCTGTCGCCGGGCTGGGGACCCGTTTCCTGCCCGCCACCAAGGTGGTGCCGAAGGAGATGCTCCCGATCGTCGACCGCCCCGCCATCCAGTACATCGTCGAGGAGGCGGTCCACAACGGCATCGGGGACGTTCTGCTCATCACCGCGTCGGGCAAGTCCGCCATCGAAGACCACTTCGACCGGCGCGTCGACCTCGAGGTCGCCCTCGCCGACAAGGGTCGTGACGCCGACCTCGCCGAGGTCCGTCGGCTCTCCGAGCTCGCGACCATCCACTCGGTGCGCCAGCCCGAGCCGCTCGGCCTCGGCCACGCCGTCCGCATGGCCGCGGGGCACGTCGCGGAGGACGAGGGCTTCGCCGTACTGCTCGGTGACGACCTGCTCGAGCCGGGGTCGACGTTCCTGTCCCGCATGGTCGCGGCGCACGAGCGCACCGGTGCCGCGGTCGTCGCGCTCATGCGCGTCGACGACCCCGAGCGGCTCGCGCAGTACGGCGTCGTCGACGCCGTGCCCGGGGAGCGGGAGGGCGAGGTGCTCGTCCGCGACCTCGTCGAGAAGCCCGCACCCGGGACCGCACCGTCCGACCTCGCCGTCATCGGCCGCTACGTGCTGCCCGGTCGCATCCTTGGCGTCCTGCGCGACACGCTGCCGGGACGCGGGGGTGAGATCCAGCTGACCGACGCCCTGCGCACGCTCGCCGCCGAGCGGCCGATCGTCGGACTCGTGCTCGACGAGCCACGTCACGACGCGGGGGACCGGCTCGGGTTCCTCACCGCGACGCTCGCCTTCGCCGCGCAGCGTCCCGACCTCGGCCCTGACCTCATCGCATGGCTGCGCGAGCATCTCGACGAGCTCGCGCAGCGCGCCGACAGCACCGGGAGGACCGCATGAGCCGCTTCGTCGGGCACGGCCAGGACGAGGTGACCCCCGCCGACCAGCTGACGCCGGTCGAGGCGCACCTCGACGCCATCCTCGCGATGCTGCCCCGTCCCGAGCCGATCGCGCTGCGGACGGCGGACGCGCTCGGGCTCGTGCTGGCCGAGACCGCCGTCTGCGAGGTGACGCTCCCGGCGACGGACAACTCCGCGATGGACGGCTATGCGCTGATCGCGGACGACCTCGCCGCCGCCTCGCGCGCGCAGCCCGTGCGGCTCGCGGTCACCGGTGAGGTCGTCGCCGGCGCGGAGGATCCCCCCACGGTCGCACGCGGCACGTGCGTGCGCATCATGACCGGTGCGCCGATCCCGCCCGGTGCGGACGCGGTCGTCCCCGTCGAGCTCACCGTCGCCGAGGAGGGGGACCGTGTCGCGTTCCATCTGACCGCGCGTGTCGGGGACAACATCCGCCGTGCGGGTGAGGACCTCGTCCCCGGCACGGAGCTCGTCGCTGCCGGCCGCAGGGTCGCGCCCGCGGACGTCGCGCTGCTCACCGCCGCCGGGGTGACGAGCGTCGTCTGCATCCCCGCGCCGCGCGTGGTGATCATGTCGACCGGTGACGAGCTCGTCCCTGCGGACCGCGAGCCGGCGCCGGGACGCGTGCGCGACTCGAACGGTCCGATGCTCGCCGCGATGGTGCGGGCGACCGGCGGTGTGCCGTTCGTCACGGGTGCCGTCCCCGACGACCACGACGCGCTGCGTGAGGCCTTCGAGTCGAACCTCGGCCACGCGGACCTCTTCGTCTGCACGGGTGGAGCGAGCGCGGGGACGCGCGACCTGCTCGCCGACGTCATCGCCGAGCTCGGCGACGTCGAGTCGGTGAAGGTGGCGATGCGGCCCGGGATGCCGCAGATCCGCGGTCGGATCGGCGTCGTCCCCGTCATCGGGCTGCCGGGGAACCCGGTCTCCTCCTACGTGTCCTTCGAGGTCTTCGTGCGTCCGGCGATCCGTGCCCTGCAGGGTCGGCGCGACGTGCACCGGCCGACCGTCGTCGCGCGCGCCATCGAGCCCCTCAGCGCGCCACCGCACAAGCGCGGCTACCTGCGCGTCCGGCTCGCCCGCGAGGGCGCAGGTTGGACCGTGCGTCCGACCGGTGCGCAGGGCTCGCACCTCGTGACCTCGATCGCGCAGGCCGACGGACTCGCCGTCGTCCCCGAGGCCGTGACCGAGGTCAAGGTCGGCGACGAGGTCCGCGTCATGCTCCTGGTCGACGGATGACGGGCGACGCGCGCGACGGTGCGCCGGCGCTCACTCACCTCGACGAGCGGGGCGCGGCCCGCATGGTGGACGTCGGCGCGAAGGACGTCACCGAGCGCACCGCCGTCGCGACCTGCCGGGTCGAGCTCGCACCGGCCACGGCGGCACTGCTCGCCGACGGGGCGCTCCCGAAGGGCGACGCGATCGCGCTCGCACGTGTCGCCGGTATCCAGGCGGCGAAGCGCACGCCGGACCTGATCCCGCTCTGCCATCAGATCGCGTTGACCGGTGTGACCGTCGACCTCGAGGTCGATCGCAAGGCGGGCGTCGTCACGATCGCCGCCACCGTGCGCGCGAAGGACCGCACCGGTGTCGAGATGGAGGCGCTCACCGCCGCATCGGTCGCCGCCCTCACCGTGTACGACCTCGTCAAGGCCGTGCAGCGCGATGCGGTGATCGCCGACCTCCGGCTCGTGCGCAAGACCGGCGGTCGGTCCGGCGACGTCGGGACCGCCGCCGCGGGCTGACGTCGCAGGTCGAATGGTCCCCTTCGGACGCGACCTGCGGCGGTCACGCCTCCACGGTCCGTACGGGCCAGGTTGTTACGGTCCAGACACCCGGTGACCCGGGTCCGTGCGGCCGGACGCGGCTGACGCGGTCGGACGGACCATGGAGGCGGTGGCCCGGTGCGTGCGGTCAACCCGTCGCTCTTGCTCCTCATCCTCGTCTGGGTCGCCATCCTGCTCCCTGGCGCACTACGGTCCCGCCTTCGCCCGTCGCCTCGGGCGTCGGTCGGAGGGTTCCAGCGCACCATGGACGGGCTCAGGGTCCAACATCAGGTCGTCTCGACGCATGTGCCCGCATCCTCGGCGCCCTCCGTCGCGTCGACCTCGACGGTCCGTCCGCTCGCCCGTCGCGAGGACCCGGTCGTCGCCCGCCGCCGGCGACGCACCCTCCGGCTGCTCGGCCTGACCGTCGTCATGCTCGGTCTCGCGCCGTTCCTCGGTGGTGCCATGTGGGCCGTCACCGGCACGCTCGTCGTCGCCTCGGTCGCGACCCTCATCATCCTGCGACGGCTGAAGCTGCAGCGCGACGCGGCGCGCACCGTGCTCGTGTCGCTCGACCTCCGTCGGCCGGCGCAGCCGCTCGTCGACGAGATCACCGGCGAGCTCGTCGTCGCGGCCGGCAGCTCGGCCTCGGCCGTCCGCCTGCCGTCCTGGCGGGGCTGACGGCGCCGCTGCGGCCGACAGCCGCCCTGGGCCCGGCGCTACACTCCGCCGACCCTTCGGGGGTGTAGCTCAGCCTGGCAGAGCGCTTCGTTCGCAACGAAGAAGTCGTCGGTTCAAATCCGATCACCTCCACCACCGTCACGTGTCCGGATCCGGACGGGCGAGGGCGCATGAGCGGAAGCCTCTCCGTCGTCGCCACCCCTATCGGCAACCTCGCGGACCTCAGTCCGCGCGCCGCCGAGGTGCTCCGAGCCGCCGACCTCGTGCTCGCCGAGGACACCCGCCGCACCGGCAGGCTGCTCGCGCATGTCGGCAGCGCCGCAGCGCAGCGGTCGCTGCACGAGCACAACGAGCGCGCACGGGTCGACGAGATCGTCGACCGGATCGTCGCTGGCGCCGAGGTCGCGCTCGTGACCGACGCCGGCACGCCGCTGGTGAGCGACCCCGGGCTCGTCCTCGTCCGCGCCTGCATCGCGGCCGGCGTCACGGTCGTGCCGATCCCCGGTGCGTCCGCCGTGCTGGCCGCCCTCGTCGCGTCGGGGCTGGCGAGCGACCGGGTCGCGTTCGACGGGTTCCTCCCGCGGCGTGGCGGTGCTCGGACGGCACGGCTCGCCGAGCTCGCGGACGAACCGCGCACCGTCGTCCTCTTCCTCTCCCCGCACCGTGCCGCGGACGACCTCACCGACCTCGCCGCCGCATGCGGGGACGATCGTCCAGCGGCGCTCTGCCGTGAGCTCACGAAGCTCCACGAGGAGATCCGCCGCGGCCCGCTCGGCGAGCTGCGGGACGGCGCGCGCGACGGTCTGCGGGGAGAGCTCACGCTCGTGATCGCCGGTGCGCCCGAGCCCGATGCGCCGGCGCTCGACGCTGTGACGGTCGCCGAGGAGGTCGCCGCGCTCGTCGCGGACGGACGTTCGACGCGCGACGCGGTCGCCCAGGTCGCGAGCGCGCATGGGCTGCGGCGCCGCGACGTGTATGCGACGGTGCTCGCCGCTCGCGACGGCGCGACGGACGCGCAAGGGACGAACGAGCGGCAGGACCCGGGCGAGTCTCGTGGCTAGCGTCCCGGCATGATCCCGCTCGTCGACACGCACTGCCACCTCGGCCATCACTTCGACCTCGACGTCGCGACGCAGCTCACCCGAGCGCGTGACGCCGGCGTCGTCCTCATGGTCGACGTCGGCACGGACGTCGCCTCGTCGGAGGCCGCGGTCGCGAACGCGCAGGCGCAGCCTGATGTCTGGGCCGCGGTCGGCCTCCATCCCAACGACGCGGGGAGCGCGAGCGACGAGGTGCTCGCAGCGCTCGACGCGCTCGCGGCAGCACCACGGGTCGTGGCCGTCGGAGAGACGGGCATCGACCACTACCGGGACACGGCGACGCACGAGGAGCAGGACCGGGCCTTCCGGGCCCAGATCGCCATCGCCCGCCGGCACGACCTCGCCGTCGTCGTGCACTGCCGCGACGCGTGGGACGACTGCGTCCGGATCCTCGAGGAGGAGGGCATGACCGGAGCCGACGCGCGGGTCGTCCTCCACTGCTACTCGGGGGATGTCGCGACGACGCTGCGCACCGTCGGGCACGGCTGGTTCCACTCGTTCGCCGGCAACGTGACCTTCACGAACGCCGCGCCGCTGCGGGAGGTCGCCGAGCTCGTCCCCGACGACCTGCTCCTCACCGAGACGGACGCGCCCTACCTCACCCCCCACCCGCATCGGGGTCACCCCAACGACCCGTCGTACGTCGCGGTGACCTTCGCCCGGCTCGCCGAGCTGAGGGGTGCGGACCCGGCGGCGCTCGCGGCCCAGGTCGTCGCGAACGCGCGTCGGGTGTTCGCGCTGGACGGCTGACGACCCGGACGGGTCGGCTCCCGTCAGGGCGCACCGTCGCCACCTACCCTCCCCGCATGCCGACCCCGCCCCTCCCTCGGGCGGTCCGGGCCCTCCTGCGGCCGCGCATGCGCCGCCTCCGTCACCTCCTGGCCCTCACCGCCGTCGCGCTCCCGCTCGTCGCCTCCGTCGCGGCACCTGCCGGCGTGCCTGCTGCCGGGCCATCGCTCGACGTGCCCGAGCGCGTCACGGTCGCGCAGGTCCCGGCGCGCGTCGGGCTCGACGTGCCGCTCCGAGTCGTCGCGCCGGGCCCTGTCGAGCCGGACCCGGTCGAGCCGTCCGTGGGAGCGGTCTGGGACGCGCTCGCGGACTGCGAGTCGGGCGGACGCTGGGACGCCGAGCGCAGCATCGATGGCGCGGTCGCGTACCGCGGTGGCCTGCAGTTCGCGGGCAGCACGTGGGACGCGTTTCGTCCGGACGGGTTCCCCGACCTCGCGTCGGACGCGACCCGCATCCAGCAGATCGTCGTCGCCGAGCGGATCCTCGACGTCCAGGGATGGGAGGCGTGGCCGGCCTGCTCCCGACGGCTCGGACTCCGATGACCACGCTCCTGACGCCGAGCGCCGCGCGTGAGATCCTCGAACGTCACGGCCTCGCGACCCGCAAGCGTGCGGGACAGCACCTGCTCGTCGACCCGAACACGGTCCGCCGCATCGTCGGCGCGGCGCGACTCGATGCCGACGACGTCGTGCTCGAGGTCGGCCCCGGCATCGGTTCGCTCACGCTCGGACTCGTCGGTGCCGTGCGCCGCATCGTCGCGGTCGAGATCGATGCCGGGTTCGTCACGGCCCTCGCGGACGTCCTCGCACCCGTAGACGGCGTCGAGGTCGTCCATGCCGATGCGCTCGCGGTCGACCTCGGGGCGCTCGTCGACGGTGGCCCTGCGCGCCTCGTCGCGAACCTGCCCTACAACGTCGCGACACCGATCGTCGTCGACGCGCTCGCCTCCGGCGCGTTCACCGAGCTGTTCGTGATGGTGCAGCGTGAGGTGGGGGAGCGCTGGGCGGCACGGCCCGGCGATACGGGGTACTCGGGCGTGAGCGCGAAGCTCGGGGTGCTCGCCGACGTCAGCATCGAGCTGCACATCCCGCGCGGTGTCTTCCTCCCCGTCCCGAACGTCGACAGCGTGATGGTCCGGTTGACGCGACGTCCGGATGCGCCGGACACCGCCGGCTTCGCCGCCATCGCTCGGGTCATCGATGCCGCGTTCGCCCAGCGGCGCAAGACCCTGCGCAACACCCTGCGCGCGCTCGGCAGCGCCGAGGAGGTCGCTGCGGCGGCGGGGGCCGCCGGCGTCGATCTCGGTGCCCGACCCGAGGAGCTCGCGCCCTCCACGCTCGTCCGGCTCGCGGAGGCGTTCACCCGACCGCACCCGTAGGATGCCGCGTCGCACGGGGGCGAGCGACGGGGGGTGGGTATGGAGCGCGGACCGGGGAGCTCGATCCGCGTCCGCGTCCCCGCGAAGATCAACCTCCACCTCGGCGTCGGCCCACGTCGCCCCGACGGCTACCACGACGTCGTCTCCGTGCTCCAGACGGTCGGCCTGCACGACACGCTCGAGCTCATCCTCGATGGTGACGGGCACTGGGCGCACCCGGCCGCACGACGGCGCATGCGCGCGTCGCTGACGCTCGCCGGCTCGGAGGGTGAAGGGACGGCCCGCGGTGTCCCCGAGGGCGCGGACAACCTGGTGCTCGTCGCGGCCCGCCGCCTGATGGCGCATCTCGGCATCGACGGCGGTCCGGAAGGCGAGCGGACCCCGCAGGGACACGACGGTGCCGCATCCACCGACGACGGACCGTGGACCCGAATGCGTCTCACGAAGCGCATCCCGGTCGCGGCGGGGATGGCTGGAGGCTCGGCCGACGCCGCGGCGGCGCTCGTCGGGCTGAACCGGCTGTGGGGCGCGGACCTCGACGTCACGACCCTGCGCGACGTCGCAGCACTCGTCGGTTCCGACGTCCCGTTCTGCATCGAGGGTGGGACCGCGCTCGCGACCGGGACCGGGACGTCCGTCGCACGCGTGCTCAACGGGACGACCACGTACTGGGTCGTCGGCATCGACCGTTCGCCGCTCTCGACCGCCGACGTCTACGCGGCGTTCGACACGCTCGCGCCGCCAGCACCGACCAGCCCCGATGCGGTGCTGCATGCGCTGCGCACGGGCGACCTCGGCGAACTCGCCCACTCGCTGCACAACGATCTCGAACCGGCCGCGATCGCGCTCCGTCCGGAGCTCGCCGGACGCCGCGACGCGATGCTCGACGTCGGTGCGCTCGGCTCGCTCGTCAGCGGCTCGGGCCCGACGGTGCTCGGTCTCGCGCGGGACGCGGAGGACGCGCGGCGCATCGCGGCAGCCGTCGCGGACGTGTTCGACGTGGTGGAGGTCGCTGCGGCCCCGGCGGGCGGCCCCGAGGTCACGGCGCAACGGACCTCCTGACCCGCAGCGCCGTGGATCCAGCCGCAGGTCCGGCCTCGTGGACGGGCGCGGGCGTGGCGCGGGCGGTCGGACGGGGGGAGCGCCCCGGGGCCCAGTGAGGTCCAGCACTACCCTCGAGGATGCGCGCACTGCGTGCAGGACCCGTCCACCCGCGCGGGTCCCGGTCCGCCGGCGCATCGTCCGGTGGGCGACGGGACGCCATGGGGGGTGGTGTAACCGGCAACACGCCGACCTTTGGAGTCGGAATCCAGGGTTCGATCCCCTGCCCCCCAGCCAGACCCCCCAGCCAGGTCCCCAGCGACGCCGTACCGGCGAGGAGCCGTCCGATGAGCGAGCAGCTGACCGAGCACCCCGGCACCGCGGCCGTCGTCCTCGCCGCCGGGCGGAGCACCCGCTTCCGCTCCGCCACCCCCAAGGTGCTCCACCGCGCGGCAGGACGCAGCCTGCTCGGCCACGTCCTCGGTGCGCTCGCGCCGCTCGGGCTCGAGCGCGTCCTCGTCGTCGTCGCGCCGGACGCGCAGGATGTGGAGGCGGAGGTCGCCGCCTGGGACGCACAGCTGCGCGCACCGGTCACCACCGTCGTCCAGCTCGAGCAGCGGGGCACGGGCGACGCGCTCGACGTCGCGATGGCGGCGCTGCCCGATTCCATCACCCGGGTGCTCGTCCTCCCCGGTGACACGCCGCTGCTGCGACCCGAGACGCTCGCCTCGCTGCTGGCCGTCGACCCGTCGGTTCCGCTCGGGATGCTCACCACGGTGCTCGACGACCCGTTCGGCTACGGCCGCGTGCTGCGCGACGGCGAGGGCCAGGTGCTCGAGGTCGTCGAGGAGCGGGACGCGGACGCTTCGCAGCGTCGCATCCGCGAGATCAACGCCGGGATGTACGTGCTCGACCGTGCGGTCGTGGCCCCGATCGTCGCTGCGCTCGGGTCGGACAACGCGCAGGGCGAGCGCTACCTGACCGACGTCGTCGCTGCCCTCGCTCGTGATGGTGCCGGGCACGGGGTCGCGGTGGACGCGCCGTCGCACGAGATCGCAGGCGTGAACGATCGTGCGCAGCTCGCCGACGCAGCGGCGGTGCTGCGCCGCCGGCATCTCGAGCGGCTGATGCGCGCAGGCGTGAGCATCATCGACCCGGCGCACACCTACGTCGATGTCGACGTGGCCATCGGCGAGGAGTCGGTGCTGCTCCCCGGGACGATCCTCGAGGGCGCGACGTCGGTCGGCGTCGGCGCCGTCGTCGGCCCGTCGAGCCACCTGACCGACTGCATCGTCGGCGACGGTGCCATCGTGCACAGCACGCGAGCGGACGGCGCGACGATCGGCACAGATGTCGAGGTCGGCCCGTTCGCGCACCTCCGTCCCGGGACCCGCCTCGAGGCCGGTGTACGCGTCGGCGCGTTCGTGCAGACGAAGAACGCGACGGTCGGGGAGGGCGCGAAGGTCCCCCACCTCGCCTACGTCGGTGACGCCGAGGTGGGGGCGGGAGCGAACATCGCCTGTGGGGTCGTCACCGTGAACTACGACGGCCGCGAGAAGCACCGGACGACGATCGGCGAGGGCGCCTTCATCGGCTGCGGCACGATGCTCGTCGCGCCGGTGACGGTCGGGGACCGCGCCTTCGTCGGTGCGGGCTCGACCATCACCGAGGACGTCCCCCCGGAGGCGCTCGCGATCGCGCGAGCGCGTCAGGTCACCAAGGAGGGCCGGGCCGCTGGGCGCCTCGGGTAGGGTCCGCCGCGCGGCCGGTCGACGGGCGGCCTGCGACCAGCGGACCTGACCGGGAGCGGGGACCCATGGAGCTCAACCCTCGCAAGCGCATGATGATCTTCGCCGGCTCCTCGTACCAGGAGCTCGCCGAGGAGGTCGCCGAGCATCTCGGGATGCGGGTCGGCGAGGTCCAGCTCTCCAGCTTCGCGAACGGCGAGCGCTACGCCCGCTTCGGCGAGTCGGTCCGCGGCGCCGACGTGTTCGTGCTCCAGTCGCACCTGTCCACGCCCGCGATGAGCATCAACGACTTCATCATCGAGCAGCTCGTGATGCTCGATGCGCTGAAGCGCGCATCGGCGAAGCGCACCATCGCCGTCATCCCGTACTACGGGTACTCGCGCTCGGACAAGAAGGCGCGCTCGCGTGAGGCCATCGCAGCGCGCATGATCGCCGACCTCTATCAGGCGGTCGGCGTGGACCGCATCATGTCGGTCGACCTGCACACCGGACAGATCCAGGGCTTCTTCAACAACCCGTTCGACCACCTCACGGCGCTCCCGTTGCTCGAGCAGTGGATCACCGAGAACACCGATCCGGCGAAGCGTGTCATCGTCTCACCGGACGCGGGGCGTGTGCGGCTCACCGAGAAGTTCGCCGGTCATCTCGGCGCGCCGATCGCGATCCTGCACAAGCGTCGCGACCCGACCCGTCACAACGTCGCGGAGACGCTCGACGTGATCGGAGACGTCGAGGGTCGCACCGCCGTGCTCATCGACGACATGATCGACACGGCCGGGACGATCGTCGGCGCCGCGGCGCTGCTCAAGGAGCGCGGCGCCGAGCGGGTCATCGCCTGTGCGACGCACCCGATCTTCTCCGGCCCCGCCGTCGAGCGTCTCGACGCGAGCGTGATCGAGCGCGTCGTCGTGACCAACACGATCCCGCTGCCGGCCGACCTGCACATGGACAAGCTGGTCGTGCTCTCGATCGCGCCGATCCTCGCCTCCGCGCTGCGGGCGGTGTTCGAGGACGAGTCGGTCTCGGAGATCTTCCGCGGCGAGAACGTCTGAGGCGGACCCCCGGGCCGCTCGGGCCGCTCCGGATGCTCTGGGTCCGGTTGCCGGGCCCTGTCCCGCACCGGTAGCATCCGCGCGCCGCTCGCTCCGTCGCCCCGCGCCGTCCTCGGACATCCGCGCCCGTGACCGCCGCGGCACCCCACGTGACACCTCGCCGCCTCATGGTGACCGACCCACGCCGGGGACCTTCCAGCAGGAGCACTCCGTTGTCGAAGCAGGTCACCCTCACCGCTCTGCCGCGCGCCGCTGCCGGCAAGGGCGAGTCCAACCGCCTCCGCCGCGACGGCCGCGTCCCCGCGATCGTCTACGGGCACGAGGTCGAGCCGACGCCGGTCAGCGTCGACGCGCGTGAGCTGTTCCACGCACTGAACGGCCCGGCGGGTCGCAACGCGCTCATCGCGCTCGAGCTCGAGGGGCGCACGACGCTCGTCGTCGCCCGCGACCTGCAGCGTCACGCCGTCCGACGCGATGTGCTCCACCTCGACCTTCTGGCGGTCGACCAGGACCAGCAGATCGACATCGAGGTGCCGATCCACCTCGTCGGTCTCGACGACGTCCAGCGCGACGGTGGCTACCTGAACCATGTCCGACACGTCGTGCCGATCCGCGTCCGTCCGCTCGACACGCCCGACTTCATCGAGCTGTCGGTCGCGGGCATGGGCATCGGTGACGTGAGGCGGCTCGGTGACGTCGCTGCTCTCCTCCCTGCGGGCGCGGAGATCGGTGACGACGCGGACCGCGTCATCGTCACGATCAACGCCCCGGCCGGTGGCGGGACGAGCGAGACCGCCGAGGAGGGCGCCGAGGAGGCTGCCGCGACCGACGGCGACGCTGCGGCGTGACCGACGGGCGCTGGCTGGTCGCCGGACTCGGCAACCCGCCCGCTGAGTACGCGGGGACGCGCCACAACATCGGCGCGGAGCTCGTCGAGCATCTCGCTGCGGACGCCGGGTCAGCGCTCGCACGCAACCGCCGCGCCGGCTGCCGTACGGCGGAGGTCCGCATCGCCGGCGCTCCCGTCGTCCTCGCGGTGCCTGAGTCGTTCATGAACGTCTCGGGCGGCCCGGTCCAGCGGGCGGCCGGCTGGTACCGCGTGCCGATCGAGCGGATCGTCGTCTGCCACGACGACCTCGATCTTCCGCTCGGGGAGCTGCGCCTCAAGCGCGGCGGTGGGCACGGCGGGCACAACGGGCTCAAGGATCTCGACCGCGCGTTCGGTGGCCCCGGCTACCTGCGGGTGCGCATCGGCGTCGGACGCCCACCGGGTTCCACGGTCGCCGCCGACCACGTGCTCCGGCCCTTCGCCGCGGAGGAGCGCGACGCCGTCGCTACCGTGCTCGCCACAGCCGCCGACGCGGTGGCCGCCCTGATCGCCGACGGGCTCGAGACGGCGCAGAACCGCTTCCACGGCCGACGCGCCTCGGGCGCAGGACCGGGTGCAGACCCGGGTGACGCCGTGCGGCACGAGGAGGACCGCTGATGCAGACCTTCCGCAACCTCGCTGCCGTATGGCGGCAGCTCCGCACCCTCGATCCGCGTGCTGCTGGTTGGGTCATCCTCGCCGGCGCGCTCGGGCTCGCGGCGGGCGGCGGCGCGGGCCTCCTCATCTCGCCGTGGGCCATCGCGCCCATGGCGCTGCTGACCGGACTGCTCGCCGCGCTCATCGTGTTCAACCTTCGGGCGCGCCGTGCGATGTACGGAGCCATCGAGGGACAGCTCGGCGCGGCCGCCGCCATCCTCGAGCAGATGCGGGGCGCATGGTTCGTCACCCCGGCCGTCGCGATCAACGGCAAGCAGGACCTCGTCCACCGCGTCGTCGGTCGGCCGGGCGTCGTGCTCGTCGGGGAGGGCTCCGCCCAGCGCGTGAAGGGACTGCTCGCCCAGGAGCGGAAGCGTCTGTCGCGCGCGGTCGGTGACGTGCCGATCCACACGCTCATCGTCGGTGACGAGGAGGACTGCGTCCCGCTCGGGAAGCTGCAGGCACGCGTCAACCGGTTGCCCGTGAAGGTCGGTCGCAAGGAGATCGCGAAGCTCGAGCGCAGGCTCAAGCCGCTGACCCGCTCGCTCCCGATCCCGGGAGGCATCGACCCGACCGCGGTCCGCCGAGGTCGACCGAAGCCGAGGTGAGCAGCGCGGTCGACCCGGGCGCGCGCGCGGCGGCCGACGTCGACGACGTCCTGGACCCGGGGCTCGCGGTCGGGCCGCTCGCCGCGCTGCTGCGTCCGGCCCGTGCCGCGTGGGACGCGGTCGGTGTGGACGACGCGCTCGTCGCACCGCAGGCCGCCCAGCCCGTCGTCGCCGCGCTCCTCGCGGAGCGTGCGGCGCCGCTGCTCGTCGTCACGCCCCGGAGCGCCGACGCGCGTGCGATGGCCGACGCGCTCGGCGCCCTCCTCGGTGAGGGGAGGGTCGAGGTCTTCCCGGCGTGGGGGACGCTCCCGAGCGAGCGGCTCTCCCCACAGCCCGCGACGGTCGGTCGTCGTCTCGCTGTCGTCGACCGCATCGCCCGGCCCGACGCGCATCCCGAGCCGCTGCTCGCCGTCGTCGCGCCCGTGCGAGCGGCGCTCCAGCCGATGGACCCACGGTTCGCGCAGCGCCGTCCGCTCGAGCTTGCACCGAGACCGTCGTCGCTCGAGCGCGTCATCGGCGAGCTCGTCGCCCTCGGCTACGAGCGGCTGCCCCACGTCGAGGCACGCGGCCAGTTCGCGGTGCGCGGCGGCATCCTCGACGTCTTCCCCGCGGCCGCGGATCACGCGGTCCGCATCGAGTGGTTCGGCGACGACATCGAGGGGCTGCGGAGCTTCGGCGTCGGCGACCAGCGCTCGATCGCACCTGTCGACGAGGTCCGCATCGACCCGGCGCGTGAGCTCGTCGCCGACGAGGAGCTCACGACGCTCGCACGTGCGGCGGTCGCCGGCGCTCCGGAGCATGCGGAGGCGCTCGTCGCGCTCGCCGAGGGTCGCAGTGTCGAGGGTGCGGAGTCGCTCGCGCTCGCGCTGCGCGGTGACGCGACGCTCCTCGCCGGGCTCATGCCCCGCAGCACGGGCCTGCTGCTCGTCGACCCGGTCCGCTGCGACGAGCGCGCGCGGACGATCCTCGCTGAGGCCGAGGGGCTGGCTGAGGTCACCTGGCGGCTCGGCGGGTCCCATGGACCCGTCGGCTTCGCCCTTCCCGAGGAGCTCATCGCGGAGGTCGAGGGACGCGGGGGAGCGGTCGCCCGCGTCGGACCGTTCGCTGGCGCCGGTGACGAGCCGCTCGACGTGCGGCCGTGGGACTCGCTGCGCGGCGACGTGGACGCGCTCGCCGGGCGCGCGCGGGCGCTCCTCGCAGAGGGGCGACGTGTCGTCGTGAGCGCCGACGCCGAGGGACCGGCGCGACGCATCGTCGACGTGCTCACCGGGCACGGGGTGCCGGCCCAGGTCCTCGAGGTGCTCCCGCCCCGTCCGGAGCCGGGCCGCGTCGAGGTCGTGGTCTCCGCGCTGCCCGCGGGCTTCGATGCGCCGTCGCTCGGGGTCGCGCTGCTCGCCGCGACGGACCTGTTCGGCCCGCGTCGTCGCCGTGCGAGCCGCCGCCTCGGGACGCGCATGCGCGCCGCGGACGCGGTCGTCTCCCTCGCTGACGGCGACGCGGTCGTCCATCGCACGCACGGCGTCGGCATCTTCCGCGGCATGGTGACCCGCGCGTCGGAGGGGCTCGACGGGCGCACGGTGCATCGCGACTACGTCGTCGTCGAGTACCACGGCGGCGACACGCTGTTCGTCCCCTCCGACCAGGTCGACGCGCTCACCCGCTACCGGGGCGGCGAGGAGCCGACGGTCATGCGGCTCGGCGGCGCGCAGTGGGAGCGCGCGAGGAGCCGTGCTCGCGGGGCTGCTGCGGAGCTCGCCGCGGAGCTCGTGCGCCTGTACACGGCGCGCCTGCACGCACCCGGTCGCGCCGTCGCACCGGACGGTGAGCTGCAGCGCGAGCTGGAGGACGCGTTCCAGCACGTGGAGACCGTCGACCAGCTGACCGTCGTCGAGGAGATCAAGCGCGACATGGAGGCGCCGCTCCCGATGGACCGGCTGCTCGCGGGTGACGTCGGGTTCGGCAAGACGGAGGTCGCGGTGCGCGCCGCGGGGAAGGCCGTGTTCGACGGGGCGCAGGTGGCGGTGCTCGTGCCGACGACGATCCTCGCGCAGCAGCACGCCGAGACCTTCCGGGAGCGCTTCGCGGGCTTCCCGGTCCGCATCGGCGTCGTCAGCCGGTTCGTCCCCGAGGCCGAGCGGCGTCGTGTGCTCGACGGCGTCGCCGACGGCACGATCGACATCGTCATCGGGACGCACGCGTTGCTGGCGAGGTCGGTGACGTTCAAGGAGCTCGGGCTCGTCATCGTCGACGAGGAGCAGCGGTTCGGCGTCGCGCACAAGGAGCGGCTCAAGCATCTGCGCGCATCCGTCGATGTGCTCACGATGTCGGCGACCCCGATCCCGCGAACGCTCGAGATGGCGATCTCCGGCATCCGCGACCTGTCGGTCATCGAGACGCCGCCCGAGGACCGTCAGCCCGTCGTGACCGTCGTCCAGCCGTTCGACGAGCGTCAGGTCGAGCTCGCCATCCGCCGCGAGCTTCTGCGCGACGGGCAGGTCTTCTACGTGCACAACCAGGTCGACACGATCGAGGACGCTGCGGCCGGCGTGACGGCGCTCGTCCCTGACGCGCGCGTCGGCGTCGCGCACGGGCAGATGGACGAGCGCGCCCTCGAGCAGGTCATGCTGCGCTTCTGGGAGCGCGAGCTCGACGTGCTCGTGTGCACGACCATCATCGAGTCCGGTCTCGACGTGCCGAACGCGAACACGCTGATCGTCGAGCGGGCCGACCTGCTCGGGCTCGGGCAGATGCACCAGCTGCGCGGGCGCGTCGGCCGCTCGAGCGAGCGTGGCTACGCCTACCTGCTGGTCCCGCCGGACGCATCGATGACGGAGCAGGCGCACCAGCGGCTCGCCACCGTCGCCGAGCAGTCCCGGCTCGGCTCGGGCCTCGCGATCGCGATGCGAGACCTCGAGCTGCGCGGCGCGGGCACGGTGCTCGGTGCGGAGCAATCCGGCCAGGTCGCCGCGATCGGGTTCGATGCGTACACACAGCTCCTGAAGGAGGAGCTCGCTCGGCTGGGCGGCGAGCCGCTCCCCGTCGAGACCGACATCCGCGTCGAGCTCCCCGTCGACGCGCACCTCCCCGAGGACTACGTCGCCGACAGCGACACGCGGCTCGACCTCTACCGCCGGCTCGCCGCCGTGCGCGATGCAGAGGGGCTCCGAGCGCTCGAGGCGGAGCTCGTCGACCGCTTCGGCCCGCTGCCCGAACCGGCACGTCGGCTCACCGCGCTCGCCGCGCTCAAGGTGCTCCTCGGCCGGTGGGCCATCGAGGAGGTCGTCGTCGCGCGCGGGGACCGGCTGCGCGTCCTGCCCGTCGACCTCGGCGAGGCCGCGCAGGTCCGCCTCCAACGGCTCCACCCCGGCGCGGAGCACCGGCCGGCATCGCGGCTGCTGACCGTCCCGCTGCCGCGCCCACGGCCCGACGACCTCATCGCGTGGGTCACGTCGACGCTCGGCGAGCTGCTCGCCCCGCCGAAGCGACGCGGCTGACCGTCCTCAGGCGTCGGCCTCGAGGTCCTCGAGCTCGACCCCGCGCGTCTCAGGTAGCCCCAGGAAGCCGACCGATGACAGCGCAGTGACGATGCCGATCGTGCGGGCGGCACTGTCGAACCCGCCCGTCGCGTCCGCAAGCCTCCCGAACCCCCAGATCCCGACGACGGCACCCACCACACCCGCGAACGTGATCCATCCGGCGAGCGTCGCGCGGATGCGGGTCGGGACGAGCTCCGCCCCGAGCGCACCCGTCGGCGGGGCGAAGGCGCTCGACGCCATGATCGCCAACAGGTAACCGATCGCGAGGCGCGGTGCAGTCCCGCCGTAGGCCCATGCGACGGCCGCGCCGGTGCCGGCCATCGACACGCCGGCGGCGAGGTTGCGCCCGATGCGGTCCGCCGCCGCGCGACCGAGCAGGATCCCGACGAGGCCGGCCGGCCCTGCGAGCACCACGAGGAGCGCCAGCAGTCCGGCCGACGCGCCGAGGACGCGCTCCCCGTAGACGAACAGGTACGAGAACGCCGGTCCCGTCGCGAGGGCGATCGAGCCGCTGAGCGCGCTCAGGACGATGACGCTGCGGACGTACTCGCGCGGGACAGCACCGAGCATCCCGCGCCGGCGCAGGTGACCGCGGGCGATGCGTGGCTCGCGCGTACCGCGCACCATCAGCGGCAGCAGCGCCAGCGGGACGAGTGCGGTCGCGGTGACGACGCGGAACGTCGCGAGGCTCCCGAGCGCCGCACGCGCGACGACGATGAGGCCGGCACCGATGCCGTAGGCGGCGGTCACGAGTGCGATGGCGGCGGACCGGTCCTTCGTTCGCGTCTCCTCGGCGGCGACGACGCCCGTGATCGCGTTCACGCCGGACAGCGCTGGGCGAGCGAGCGCGACGAGCGCGACGTACCACCAGAAACCGGGCGCCAGCGCGGCGAGCGTGGTGAGCGACAGGCCGACGACGGAGAGTGCGACGAGGACGCGCTGACGTCCGCGATGGTCGGCGATCGAGGCGACGGGGAGCGACGCGAGCGAGGTCAGGCGGATGACCGCGAGAGCGAGCCCGACGGTCGTCGCCGGCAGCCCGATCTGTGCGGTCAGGTCGTCGCCGCCGCCGACCTCACCGAAGGCGGCCGCGACGTCGCCGATGACCGCGGTCACGCCGAACTGGGCGATCCCCGAGCCGATCGACAGGCCCGACACGGCGAGGATCGGTGTGGTGAGCCATCCGGGTCGGCGCAGCTCGGGCATCGTGACCTCGGGGCCGGTTCCGGTCCCGGACGGCATCGGCCGGGCCGGAGGGACGCTAGCCGTCGCACCGCTAGCGTCCCCGGCATGCGACTCATCTCCTGGAACGTCAACTCGCTCAAGGCGCGCTGGCCGCGTGTCCCCGAGCTCCTCGCGGCGCACGCGCCGGACGTCGTGTGCGTGCAGGAGACGAAGCTGGCCGCGGACGCGTTCCCGCACGACGCGCTCGCGGAGCTCGGCTACTCGGCCGTCGAGTCGTCGGAGGGGCGTTGGAACGGAGTGGCGCTGCTCGTACGGGAGGGCCTGACGGTCGCCGACGTGTCGCGCGAGCTGCCGGGCAACCCCGTCCCCGAGGAGGCGCGCTGGATCGAGGCGACCGTCGACGGCGTCCGCGTCGCGTCGGTCTACGTGCCCAACGGCCGCGAGGTCGCGAGCGAGTGGTACCCGCGCAAGCTCGACTTCCTCGCCGCGATGCGCGACCGGCTGGCGGTGCTCGTCGCCGCCGGCCCGACGGTCGTCGCGGGCGACTTCAACGTCGCGCCGGAGGACCAGGACGTGTGGGACCTCGCGGCGTTCCCCGAGGGGGCGACGCACGTCACGGGGCCGGAGCGCGACGGCATCGCCGCGCTGCTCGCGCTCGGCATGGTCGATGCCCAGCGCGCTGTGCTCCCGACGGGCGAGGCGTTCACGTGGTGGGACTACCGCGGTGGCGCGTTCCACCGCGGGCACGGGCTGCGCATCGACCTCGCGCTCGTCGCGGGACTCGATGTCGCCGCCGTGGAGGTCGACCGCATCGCGCGGCGCAACAACGAGGCCGGGGACAAGCCGTCCGACCACGCGCCGGTGGTGGTCGACCTCGCCCGCTGACGTCGCGGGCGGCGCCGGTCAGGCGTGGTCGTAGGCGTGATGCTCGTGGTCATGATGGCCGTGGTCGAGGCTCGCTGCCGCCGGTGCCGCGGGCGCACCGTGATGCGCGGGGTCGTCGAGCACGAGCGTTCCGTCGGGCAGCATGTGGAGATGGCCGCCGAACGCGCGTGACAGGTGCTCGGGGGTGAGCACCTCGTCGGGGGTGCCGAACGCGATCACGTCGGTCGCGACGAGCACGACGAGGTCCGCGCGCGCTGCGGAGCCGATGTCGTGCGTCGTGGTGATGACGGTGCGACCACGGTCGCGCTCGGCCTCGATCACGTCCAGGATGATGCGCTGGCTCGTGACGTCGAGTCCGGCGACCGGTTCGTCGAGGAGCAGCACGTCCGCGTCCTGCACGAGTCCCTGCGCGATCAGCACGCGCTGACGCTGGCCGCCGGACAGCTCCGGCAGCTGGCGGTCGAGCAGGTCGCCGATCGCGAGCCGCTCGACGGCCTCGCGGATCCGCTCGCGCGTCCGAGCGGTCGGTCGGCGCAGCAGCCCGAGCTCCGCGTAGGTGCCGAGGCGCACCGTCTCTGCGACCGTCATCGGGACCTCAGGACGGACAGAGGTGTCCTGCAGCACGTGGGCGACGCGTCCGCGGCGCGGGGGGAGCGGCTCCCCGAGCACGCGCACCATGCCGCACTCGACGGTGACGAGCCCCGACAGCACGCCGAGCAGGGTCGACTTCCCCGAGCCGTTCGGCCCGATGACCGCGACCGACACGCCGCGTGGTATCCGCAGCGTCGCGTCGTGCAGGGCCTCGATCTCGCCGTAGCGGACGCAGACGTCCTCGAGCTCGACCGCGAGGTCGCTGCGGTCCTGGTCGCGCATGCCGTGGGGTCCGTCCGCGTCGGGGTCTCTTCTGAGAACCATTCCTATACTATCGCTGGCCGGCGCCCCGCGGAGGGGTCGCTGCGGATGGACGACCATGGCTGAGCTCCTCCTCGAGCCCTTCACGTATGGCTTCATGCGCAACGCGCTCGCCGCCGGGCTGCTCACCGTCGTCGCGAGCTCGCTCGTCGGGACGTGGGTCGTCTTGCGCGGGCTCGCCTTCATCGGTGACGCCCTCGCGCACGGGGTGCTGCCCGGTATCGCGCTCGCCTACCTCCTCGGCGGCGACCTGCTGCTCGGTGCTGCGCTCGGGGCGGCGGTGATGGTCGGCGGCGTGTCGGTCGTCAGCACGCGCAGCCGGCTCGGGGAGGACACCGCGATCGGGCTGCTCTTCGTCGGGATGCTGGCGTTCGGCGTCGCGATCATCTCGGCGCGCGGCGCCTACGCCGGCGACCTCACGACGATCCTCTTCGGCGATCCGATCGGCGTCGGTCGCGACGACCTCCGTGTCCTCGTCGTCGCGACGCTGATCGCGGTCGTCGCGAGCGTGGTCGCCTACCGCCCGTTCCTCGCGCTCACCTACGACCGTGCGAAGGCGCGCACGCTCGGGCTCCGACCGCAGGCCGCGCACCTCGTCATGCTCGCGCTCGTCGCGCTGGTCGTGGTGTCCTCGTTCCGAGCCGTTGGCACGCTCCTCGTGTTCGCGTTCCTCGTCGCCCCACCGGCCACCGCCGTGCTCGTTGCACGGCGCGTTCCCGTCGTGATGGTCGCGTCCGTCGGGTTCGGATCGCTCGCCGTGGTCTTCGGACTGCTCGCGAGCTACCACCTTGCGACGGCGACCGCCGCGACGATCGCGGGAGTGAGCGTGCTGGGCTTCTTCATCGTTCTGCTCGGACGTGACGCGCTGGCCGGGCTGAGGCGTCCTCGGACCGCGCGGGTCAGCGGCAGTCCGCGCAGCGTCCGATGAGCTCGAGGCGGTGCTCCTCGACCTCGTAACCGAGCGCCTCACCGGCCTCGGCGGTCCCACGGTGCCGCGTCGCCTCGACGCGCGCGGGCAGGTCGACATCATCGAGTCGACCGCAGGCCGAGCACACGAGATGATGGTGGTGACGCGAGAGCTCCTCGGCCACCTCGAAGCGCGCGACCCCGTCGGTCGATGGCAGCCGGGACACGACGCCGCACGACTCGAGGACGCCGAGGTTGCGGTAGAGGGAGCTCTGCGACCAGGCCTCGTCGGTGTCGAGCAGCTCGGCGATCGTGAGCGGCCGGCCGGCGCCGAGCAGCGTCGTCACGAGCGCCCGCCGTCCACCCGTGTAGCGCTGCCGGGCACGGTGGAGACGGTCGGCGACGACGGTGTGCGGCTCGAGGCTCATTGGGGCAGCGTAGGGGAGCAGGTGCCGCCGGCACCCGGCGAGGCGACCGTTAGACTCGCCCCTTCATGACGCGGACGCGTCGCTCCCCGGCCCCGGAGGCCCCCTTGCACCGCTCCTCATCGCCCCGCGCACGTATCTCGGCACGTCTGCGGCGTGGCGCCCTCCTGGTCACCGTCCCCGTCGTGCTCGCCGCGTGTGCGGCAGCACCGTCGGGTCCTGTCGCGACCGTCGACGGCGTCGACGTCCCACGCGAGCTCCTCGAGGGGTGGGTGCGGACCGCGACGGACGCCAACGGGGACCTCGATGCGGTCGGCCTGCAGGCCGACCTCCTCGCGCGGGTGGTCCAGCAGCGGATCATCGAGGGCGTGGTCGCCGAGCGCGGGCTGACCGTCGATCTGGCGCTCATCGAGTCGATCCGCGCCGACATCACCGCGCAGGTCGGCGGCGAGTCAAGCCTCGAGGCGACGCTCGTCGATGTCGGGTTCCCCAAGGACTACTTCGAGGACGTCTTCCTGCCCGTCGAGGCAGCGGTCGACACCCTCGTGCTGTCGCTCGCGGAGGGGCAGGCCCTTGCCACCCGTTCGGCTCGCCACATCCTCGTCGAGACGCGCGCGGAGGCGGACGAGATCGTGGCACTGCTCGCGGACGGCGCAGAATTCGCGACGCTCGCCCAGGAGCGCTCCCAGGACCCAGGCAGCGGCGCGCAGGGCGGCGACCTCGGCGCGCAGCGGCGTGGCACCTTCGTCCCGCCGTTCGATGACGCCGTGTGGGGCGCGCCGTTCGACACCGTCCTCGAGCCCGTCGAGTCCGAGTTCGGCTTCCACGTCATCGAGGTGACGGCGGAGACCGAGACACCTGCGGCCGATCTGAGTTCACAGGAGCGACGCGCACTCGTCGCCGCCGAGCTCGAGGAGCTCATCGGTGGCCGGATCGAGGTCGCGGAGGTCACGGTCGACCCGACGATCGGCACGTGGGACGCGACGACCGGTGGCATCACGCCGGCGAACCAGTAGTCCGGTCCGGCAGCAGGTCGAGGACGGAGCGTCACGGTGCCCGACAGCGCGGGACGCGTCGTCCTCGTCGAGACGTCCGAGCTGATCCCCGGGCTCCTGCCGTTCCAGGCGTGGGACGCGCTCGCGACCGCGGACATCGTCCTGCTGCGCGACCCGTCCACGCATCCCGCGGCCGGTGAGCTGCATCTCGCCGGCCTCGACCTCGCCGCGCTCGAGCCGACCGCGCTCGACCGCTCGGACCTCCTGCTGACGCGACCCGGCGCGCCCGACGACCGACGCCTCGCGAAATCGCTCGTCGCCGCCGCACGCGAGCATGGCCGCGTCGTCTACCTGCTCGAGGACGACGAACGTGGTCTCGCGCCCGCGCTCGCCGGCATGGTCGCCGAGCACGACGTCGAGATCGAGCTCGTGTTCCTTGCCCAGCTCCCGCGCGGCACGGAGCTGCTGCGTGCGGTCGGGGTGATGGACCGCCTGCGCGACCCGGACGGCGGCTGCCCGTGGGACCTCGA
>JAURQY010000029.1 GCA_030835875.1 Nitriliruptorales bacterium
GAACCGTCCGCCCCGTCCGCGTCGCAGCCGGGTGAGCAGCCCGATGCTCCCGCGATCCTCGCCGAGCTCTACCCCGACCGGGGCGAGCCGCCCACCGAGCTCGTCATCACCGACCTCGTCGAGGGTGATGGGGCGACGATCGCCGCCGGGCAGGGCGCGGTCGTGCAGTACTGGGGGCTGCGCTGGAGCGACGGCGGCACGTTCGACGCGTCGTGGACGCGGGGGCAGCCGTTCACGTTCCAGCTCGGCGTCGGCCAGGTCATCGCCGGCTGGGACACGGGTGTCGAGGGCATGCGCGTCGGCGGACGGCGCGTGCTCGTCATCCCACCGTCGCTCGCCTACGGCGACCGCGGTGCGGGCAACGTGATCGGCCCCGGCGAGACGCTCGTCTTCGTGGTCGACCTCGTCGACATCGCATCCTGATCGGCGACGAGCACGACGCGGGGGCCGGCCCCGACCTGCGTGGGCTGCTCGCGCTCGGTGACCTCGACGGGCTCGTGCGCGAGGCCGACCGTCTCGCCGGCCGGTCGGACTGGGACGGCCTGATCGCGCTGCGAGACGCATGCCTCGAGGCGACCGAGGAGACGGGACGGCAGCTATGGGGGCCGGCGCGCTACGCCGCCTACCGCGTCGCGCTCGACGGACCGGCAGCGTTCGCCGCGGCGATGGTCGAGCCGGGGGTCGTGCGCTTCGGGCTCGGACCGCTGACCGAGGTCGTCGCCCAGCACCACACGTTCGCCGAGCTCGCCCCGCACCTCGACGCGAGCGTGCTGCCCGTCGTCGCGCAGGAGCGGGTGCTGCGCGGTGAGGACCTGCGGGGCGACCCGCGTGCGGCCGGTGCGCCTGACGACCCGCCGCTCGTGCTCCAACCGTTCGAGCCCGCCTACGTGCTGCCCGACTACCGGCTGACCGAGCGGCTCGACGGCGCGGTGCCCGAGCCGGTGCTGATCGGGACCATCGACGTCGCGGCGCCGAGCGTGATCGTGACGGGGACGTCGGCGCTCGTCCGCGCGCTCGAGGACGTCGTCGCACCGTGGACGGCGCAGTCGAGCGGCGAGGTCACCGTCCGTGCCGTGCGCGGAGGGACGGACGCCGCCGTCCGCGCGCTGCTCGATGCTCATGTCGACGCGGTCCCGAGCGGGCCGGTCACGACGCCGCAGCTCCTCGCACTGATCGCCCACGCCGGTGCGTCCGGTGGCGTGCACGGGCGACGCCGCGGAGGCGCGGCCGGACGCTCGCTCGCGTGGTGGGTGGCGCGCTGCGCGACGGGGCTCGACCGGGTCGACGTGCTCGATGCGGAGGAGCTCGAGTTCCGCCTCGAGGACGTCGGACGCCTCGCGTTCCGACTCCCCGGTGAGGCGGCGTGGCGGCTCGAGATCGCCCTCGGGGGGACGGGCGCGGACGGCGGGGGTGGCGCCGACGGGGAATGGTCCGTGGCCATCGCGGCGTTCGACCACACTGAGGACAGCACCGAGGGCGGCACCGCGGACATCACCACCGAGGGCGGAGAGGCGCACAGATGACGCATCCGTCGCTCGGCGCGCTCGCAGCGCTCGTCGGCACGTGGCGCGGCGAGGGGGAGGGGCACTACCCGACCATCGCGCCGTTCCGTTACGGCGAGGAGGTCGTGTTCGCACACGACGGCCGTCCGGTGCTCGCCTACCGCCAGCGCACCTGGAACATCGACAGCGAGGCGCCGATGCACGTCGAGTCGGGCTTCCTGCGCGGACAGATGGACGGCCACGCGGAGCTCGTCGTCGCGCAGCCGACCGGGTTCGTGGAGGTCGCGACGCTGGCGCTGCACGAGGAGGGCGGCGCGATCGTCCTCGATGGCGAGCGCGCGCCGGTCGGTCGCACGCCGAGCGCGAAGCCGGTCGAGGACCTGCGCCGCCGGTTCCGCGTCGAGGGCGACGTCCTCACCTACGACCTCTGGATGACCTACGCCGGTCACGACGACGTGCACCACCTGCGCGGTGTGCTGCACCGCGGCTGATCGCTCCCGCACGACTCCCGCACGACTCCCGCACGACTCCCGATCGAGGCATCACCATGGACGCGAACCAGGCCAGCAGCCGCAGCGACGAGTTCTTCCTGCTCGACGTGCGCGAGCACGACGAGTACGCCGCCGGGCACGTGCCCGGCTCCGTGCACATCCCGCTGCGCGAGCTCGGCGCGCGCCAGGCGGAGCTGCCGACCGACCGTACGATCCTGTGCGTCTGCCGGTCCGGCAGCCGCAGCGGCATGGTCGTCCGTGCCCTCGCCCAGGCCGGCTACTCCGTCGAGAACCTCGACGGGGGACTGCAGAGCTGGGAGGCGTACGGGCACCCGCTCGAGGACGTCTCCGGAGAACAGGGGATGGTGATCTGACCACCGAGGCGCCGGTCCGCATCGTCCTGCCCGTCGAGGGCATGACCTGCGCGTCGTGCTCGGCGCGGGTCGGGCGGGCGCTCACCAAGCTCGACGGTGTCGAGGACGCGAACGTCAACTTCGCGACCCACCGGGCCGCCGTCACCTACGACCCGTCGCTCGTCGACCCCGAGGCGCTGCGCGCCGCCGTCGAGCGCGTCGGCTACGCCGTCCCCGAGGTCCCCGACGACGCGGCCATGCACGAGCGCCGGCGGGTGCGTCTCACCCGCCAGCTCATCGTCGCGACCGTGCTCACGGTCCCGACGCTCCTCATCTCCATGGTCCCGTCGCTCATGTTCGACGGCTGGCAGTGGGTCGCGCTCGTGCTCACGACCCCGGTCATGTTCGGGTCGGGCTGGGAGTTCCACCGCAACGCGGCGCTCAACCTCATCCACCGCCAGGTCACGATGGACACGCTCGTCTCCATCGGGACGCTCACCGCCTACCTGTGGTCGCTGTGGGCGCTCGTCGCGCTCGACGCGGCGGAGCTGCACGGCGGGATGCGGCTGAACGTGACCGGGCTGCCGGATGTCTACCTCGAGACCGCCGCCGCGATCGTGACCCTCATCCTCCTCGGCCGCTGGTTCGAGCACCGCGCGAAGGGACGCTCCTCGCAGGCGATCGCGCGGCTCCTCGAGCTCGGCCCGCGCACGGCGACGCTCGCCGACGGTCGCGAGGTCCCTGTCGGTGAGCTCGTCGCCGGCGACATGATCGTCGTCCGACCTGGCGAGCGCATCCCTGTCGACGCGCGCGTCGTCGAGGGCCGCTCGGCCATCGACACATCGATGCTGACCGGCGAGCCGGTGCCCGTCGACGTCGGTGTGGGTGACGACGTGGTCGGCGGCACGCTGAACGGTTCCGGGCGGCTCGTCATCGAGGCGACTGCCGTCGGTGCGGCGACCGTGCTCGCGCAGATCGCCGACCTCGTCGCGCAGGCGCAAGGTGGCCGTGCGCCCGTCGAGGCGCTCGTCGATCGCGTCACCACCGTGTTCGTCCCCGTCGTGCTCCTCATCGCCGCCGGCACGCTCGCGACCGGACTGCTCGGTGGCGCGACGCTCGCGGAGACGCTCACGCGTACGGTCGCGGTGCTCGTCATCGCCTGCCCGTGCGCGCTCGGGCTCGCGACTCCGACTGCGGTGATGGTTGGCGTCGGCCGTGGCGCGTCGCTCGGTGTCGTCATCAAGGGTGTGCACGTCCTCGAGACGACGCGGAAGGTCGACACGATCGTGCTCGACAAGACTGGCACCCTCACCGAGGGTCGCATGGTCGTCGTCGCGGACCACGTCGACGCGCGCGCGGCCGCGGACGAGCGTGCGCGGGTGACCGCCGTCGCCGCCGTGATCGCTGCGGAGGCGGCGAGTGAGCACCCGATCGCCCGCGCCGTCGCCCGCGACCTCGCCGAGCGCCACGGTGGCGACAGCGGCCTGCCCGTGGCGATGCTCGGCGACTTCACGGCGCTGCCGGGCCTCGGCGTCCGCGCGACCGTCGCCGTCGACGGCGTCACGCACGAGGTGCTCGTCGGACGCGCGTCGCTGCTCGCCGACGAGGGGTTCGCGCTCGGCGCGACGCTCGAGGCCGCGCGCGAGGCGGCGGAGGCGCAGGGGCGCACCGTCATCGCTGCGGCCGTGCGTCCGATCGATGGCGGCGAGGCGGTGCTGCTCGTCGTCGCGCTGTCCGACGCGGTCAAGCCGACGTCGCGCGAGGCCGTCGCCGCGTTCCACGCCCTCGGGCTGCGCACGGTGCTGCTGACCGGCGACCAGGAGCGCACCGCCCGTGCGGTCGCCACCGAGCTCGGCATCGAGCAGGTCGTCGCCGGCGTGCTCCCCGACGGCAAGGACGCCGTCATCCGCGCGCTGCAGGACGAGGGCCGCACCGTCGCGATGGTCGGTGACGGCATCAACGACGCGCCGGCCCTCGCCCGCGCAGACCTGGGCATCGCGATGGGCACCGGCACCGACGTCGCCATCGAGGCCGGCGATGTCACGCTCATGAGCGGCGACCCGCGCGCCGCCGCCGACGCCATCGCGCTGTCACGACGGACGCTCGGCACGATCCGCTCGAACCTCGTGTGGGCGTTCGGCTACAACACGCTCGCGATCCCGCTCGCCGCGCTCGGACTCCTCAATCCGATGGTCGCTGCGGCCGCGATGGGCTTCTCGAGCGTCTTCGTCGTCACCAACTCGCTGCGCCTGCGCGACTTCCGCGGGGCCCGCGCGGTCGCGCCGACCCGTCAGCAGCGCGTCGAGCGCACCGCCGTGCGGCTCGCGATGGCTGCCGGCATCGTCGCGGTCGTGCTCGTCGGGGCAGTGTTCCAGCGCAGCCTGCTCCCGGGTCGGCCCGTCGCGCTCGCGCTCACCGAGGATGGTGTCGCGCCTGCCGTCGTCGAGGTCGTCCCGGGGGAGAAGGTCACGTTCGTGCTCGACGCGGACGCGCGCACGAGCCTCCACCTCGTCGACGTCGTCGACCTCGCGATGATGCGCACCGAGGCCGACGGCGCCGCGATGGACCATGGTCGTGACGCCATCGGCACCGTCGTCCCGGAGGGCACCACCGTGCGCATGACGTGGACGGTCCCTGACGACCCGGACGCGGTGCGCCGGCTCCGTCTGCACGACGATGCACGCGACACGGTCGCCGAGCTCGCCCCCGTCACGACCCTCATGGAGGAGGCCGGCCGATGATCCCGATCTGGCAGGTTGTGATCGTCGCGGCGCTCACGCTGTTCGTCGCGCCGGTGTGGCCGTGGAGCCGCGGCTGGACGTGGGCGCCGGCCGGCATGCTCGCGATGGGGCTCGCGAGCATCGTGCTGTTCGCGTCGACCGTGGTCCCGGCCTGACGCTCAGCCGCGCGCCTGCTTCTCGGCCTGCTTGACCGCCTGCTTCGACTCGCGCACGAGCAGCAGGCTGTCGGCGTCGACCACGTCAGCGATCGAGCGGTAGCCCTCGAGCGCGTACTCGCCGGCCGCCGCCTCCCAGCCGTCCGGCCGCACGCCGAGCTGCTTCGCGAGCAGCGCCAGGAAGATGCTCGCCTTCTCATCGCCGAAGCCGGGCAGCGCAGCCAGCCGCTCGTGCAGCACCGACGCATCCTTCACCCCGCGCCAGATGCGTGCCGCATCCCCGCCGTAGTGCTCGACGACCGCCTCAGCGAGCGTCTGAGCCGTCGCGCTCGAAAGCACTGCGCCTGTGTACCTGTGCAGGATGTCCATGGCGCTATGCGCTCGCCCATCCGCGGTGAGTTTGTGCTCGCGGTGCAGATCGCGGGCGTCCTGCGGCGCGTTGGCCAGCGTGAGGATGAGCGTGGTGGGGCGTAGGTCCATAGCGCATCACCCTTTCTCGAC
>JAURQY010000030.1 GCA_030835875.1 Nitriliruptorales bacterium
TACGCGGTCGCTCAGGCGGGTCGTCCGACCTGGACGGCGACCGGCGTGCTGCTCCTCGCCACCTTCGTCGCGATGGCGGTCGTCGGGTTCGCCGACGACCTCATCAAGCTGCGGCTGCGTCGCAACCTCGGGCTCAACAAGACGACGAAGCTCGTCGGACAGGTCCTCATCGCGGTCGGCTTCGCATGGCTCGCGCCCGAGTGGGCGGGCGTGGAGCGCAGCATCACCGTCGTCGGGACGATCGAGCTGCCCGTCGGGCAGGCGATGTTCACGCTCTGGACGTTCCTGCTCATCGTCGGGGCGTCGAACGCCGTCAACCTGACCGACGGGCTCGACGGTCTCGCGGCGGGCTCGTCCGCCCTCGTCTTCGGTGCGTTCACGCTCATCGCGTTCTGGCAGTTCCGCAACAGCGCCGAGTATCCGATCGGTGCGCTCGAGGCGCTCGACGTCGCGGTCGTCACCGCCGCGGTCACCGCCGCGGCCGCGGGCTTCCTGTGGCACAACGCGCCGCCCGCGCGCATCTTCATGGGGGACACGGGCTCGCTCGCGCTCGGCGGTCTGCTCGCCGCGGTGTCGGTCGTGACGAGCACCCAGCTGCTCCTCGTCCTCCTCGGCGGGCTGTTCGTCCTCGAGACGCTGTCGGTCGTCATCCAGGTCGCCGTGTTCCGTGCGACGGGACGTCGCGTGTTCCGCATGGCCCCGTTCCACCACCACTTCGAGCTGCTCGGCTGGCAGGAGGCGACGATCATCGTGCGCTTCTGGATCCTCGCCGGGATCGGGGTCGCCCTCGGGCTCGGCGTGTTCTACGCCGAGTACCTGACCAGGGTGGACCTGCTGTGAGTGCGCGGACACGCAGCGACGTGGCCGTGACGCGCTGGCCACCGGGAGCGATCGGTCTCACGGTCGTCACCGTGCTCCTGATGCTCATCGGACTCCTGATGAGCTTCTCCGCCTCGATCGTCGACGCGGCGCAGGAGGGGGACGCGTTCGGGACGTTCCGACGGCAGGCGTTGTGGGCGGCGCTGTCGCTGCCGGCGTTCTTCGTCGCGAGCCGTCTCCCTCGGACGGTCCTCCGTCGGCTCAGCTGGCCGCTGATGATCGGCGCGCTCCTGCTGCTCGTCCTCGTCGTCGTCCCCGGTGTCGGCGTCACGCGCTTCGGCTCGACGCGATGGCTCGGGTTCGGGGGGTTCGTCTTCCAGCCGTCGGAGATCGCGAAGCTCGCCGTGCTCCTGTGGCTCGCGGACGTCCTCGAGCGCAAGCGGCCGGCCGACGGCTCGCTCCTCACGACCGAGCATCTGCTCATCCCTGCCGCTCCGACCCTCCTCCTGCTCGGCGGGCTCGTCATGCTGCAGCCGGACCTCGGCACGACCGTGCTGCTCGCGCTGATCATCGGTGCGATGCTGTTCGTCGAGGGACTGCGCGTGCGCATCATCGTCGGCGCGCTGATGGTCGGTGCCGCGGCGGTCGCCGCGCTCGTCGTCGCCGCGCCCTACCGGGTGGCGCGCATCCGTGGCTGGCTCTGGCCCGAGCAGTTCCCTCAGGCGGAGGGCTTCCAGCTGATGCAGTCCTGGGTCGCGCTCGGCAGCGGCGGCGTGCTCGGGCTCGGGCTCGGCTCGTCGCGCGGCAAGTGGAACTTCGTGCCGAACCCCGAGACCGACTTCATCTTCGCGATCGTGGGGGAGGAGCTCGGCCTCGTCGGTGCGATCGGGCTGATCCTCCTCTTCCTGACCCTCCTGCTCCTCGGGCTGCATGCCGCGTTCGCCGCGACGCCCGGCTATGACCGCACGCTCGCGTTCACGATCACGGCCTGGGTCGTCGGACAGGCGTTCGTCAACATCGGCACCGTCATCGGACTCCTCCCGATCACCGGGGTCACCCTGCCGCTCGTCTCGGCGGGCGGCTCGTCGCTGCTCGTGACCATGGTGTCGCTCGGGCTGCTCGTCAACGTCGCGCGATGGCCCGACGAGCGGGCGGTGCGCTGAGATGGCGGACGTGCTGCTCGTCGGTGGTGGGACCGCCGGTCACGTGCTTCCTGCCGTCGCGACCGCCGGGGCGCTGCGCCGCATGCGTCCTGAGCTGAGCGTCGCGTTCGCTGGTCTGCCGGGCAGCCTCGAGGAGCGCATCGTCGGCGGGACCGGGTACGCGTTCCACCCGATCGAGGCCGTCCCGCTGCCGAGGCGCCCCTCGCGCGACCTGCTGCGGCTCGCACCGCGGCTGCTGCGCTCGCTGCGCTCCGCACGCGCGTTGCTCGACCAGGAGCACGTGGGCGCGGTCGTCTCTTTCGGGGGCTACGTGGCGCTCCCGGTCTCCCTCGCCGCACGAGGGCGCGTGCCACTCGTGCTCCACGAGCAGAACAGCCGACCCGGGCTCGCGAACCGGCTCGGGAGCCGTGCGGCCGACCACGTCGCCGTCACCTTCGCGTCGAGCGCCGAGCAGCTGCGTGTGCGCGGACGCGTCCACGTGACCGGCAACCCTGTGCAGGAGCGTCTGCGTGACCTCGACGTCATCGCCCGTCGACCCGACGCCCGCACGCGGCTCGGTCTCGACCCCACCCGTCCCACGCTGCTCGCGTTCGGGGGCAGCCAGGGTGCGCGGAGCATCAACCGGGCGGTGGTCGGCGCGTTCGCCGCATGGCGTGCGCTGGGACTGCAGGTCGTGCACGTGACCGGACCGAACGATCACGAGGAGTCGATGACGCGCTGGCGCGAGGTCGGTGTCGACCCTGAGGGGGATGGGGATGGCCCGGTGAACTCAGCGGTCCGTGTCGTCCCCTTCCTCGACGACATGGCCGACGCGTACGCCGCTGCGGACATCGTGGTCGGGCGGGCAGGTGCGACCTCGATCGCCGAGCTCACCGTGCTCGGCATCCCCTCGGTCCTCGTGCCCTACCCGCATGCCACGGCCCAGCATCAGCAGGCCAACGCCGATGCCCTCCGACGCGCCGGCGCGGCGGTCGTCATCGACGACGCGGAGCTGAGCCCCGACGCGCTCGCGACCGCGGTCGGCGGCATCGTCGGAGCGCCGGGACGGGCGGGTGCGATGGCACTCGCCGCCCGAGCCTGGGGTCGCCCGGACGCCGCCGAGGCCGTCGCGCTGCTCGTCGTGGACGTGCTGGAGGCGAACGATGGTTGACCCGGACGCGAAGGTCGACGAGGGCACCACGCTGTCGGCGGAGCTGCAGTGCGAGGCGACGGTCCCACACCGCGTCCACCTCGTCGGCGTCGGCGGCGCGGGCATGTCGGCGATCGCACGGATCCTCGCGCAGCGAGGTCATGCCGTCAGCGGCTCGGACCTGCATGAGGGGCGCGCGATCGCCGCACTGCGCGCGCTCGGTGTCGACGTCGCCATCGGTCACGATGCGGCCAACGTCGGTGACGCCGAGGTCGTCGTGACCTCGACCGCGGTCGCGCCGACGAACCCAGAGGTTCGCGCGGCGCGCGAGCGCGGCATCCGGGTCGTGCCCCGCGCACGCATGCTCGCCGACACGATGGTCGGTGACCGTGCGGTCCTCGTCGCCGGGACGCACGGGAAGACGACGACGACGTCGATGACCGTCGTCGCGCTGCACGCCGGTGGTGTCGACCCGACCTTCGCGATCGGCGGCGAGCTGAACGAGGCGGGGACGAACGCGCACGCAGGGACCGATCGGGTCGCGGTGGCGGAGGCGGACGAGTCCGACCGCTCGTTCCTCGCCTACGCACCCGACATCGCGGTCGTCACGAACCTCGAGCTCGACCATCCGGAGGTCTACCCCGATCTCGACGCGGTCGTCGGGGCGTTCGGTGCCTTCCTCGCCCGACGACGCCGGGGCGGTCACGCCATCGTCTGCATCGACGACCCCGGTGTCCGCATGCTGCTCGAACGTGTCGACGGTCCGATCCTCACCTACGGCCGGTCGGCGGGCGCGGACGTCCGCATCGTCGAGCGTGACGGCACCCCGCACGTCGTCGTCGACGGCGTGACGTACCCGCTCCATCTCGAGGTGCCGGGGGCGCACAACCTGCTCAATGCCGCAGCCGCGCTCGCCGCGTGCCAGCTGCTCGACGTACCTGTCGAGGAGGCGCTCACGGGGCTCGCGCGGTTCCGCGGCGCCGCGCGACGCTTCCAGCGACTCGGCGAGGCGCATGGCGTGCACGTGGTCGACGACTACGCGCATCATCCGACGGAGCTTCGGGCGACGCTCGCCGCGGCGCGCAGCACGGGTGCCACCCGGATCGTGTGCGTCGTGCAGCCGCACCGCTACTCCCGTACCGCGGTGTTCGGTGAGGAGCTCGGGCGTGCTGCTGCCGGTGCCGACCTGGTCGTCGTCACGGAGGTGTACGGCGCTGGGGAGGCGCCGGTACCGGGGGTGAACGGTCTGCTCGTCGCGGAGGCCGCCCGTGCGGCCGGAGCGCGCGTGCATCACGCCCCGCATCTCGCCGCGGTCGCACCGCTCCTCGCGGAGGAGGTCGGACCAGGGGATCTGGTGCTCGTCACCGGCGCGGGGGACGTGAGCCAGGTCGGACCGGCGCTGCTGATGCTCCTCCGAGGCGAGTGAGATGTCGTCCGGCGACGTGACGCTCGCAGCCCTGGAGCAGGAGCTCACCGGCACGGGCGTGACCGTCGTCCCGCGGGCCGCGCTCGACCAGCTGACGACGCTGCGGGTCGGCGGGCCGGCCGGGCTGTTCGTCACCGTCGAGGACGAGCAGACGCTGGTCGCCGTGACGGCGGCGACCGCCCGACGCGCGGTGCCGCTGCTCGTGCTCGGGAGAGGCTCGAACCTCCTCGTGCAGGACGAGGGCTGGCCCGGGGTCGTGCTCCGGCTCGGGTCCGGCTTCCGAGGGACCGTCGTGGACGGCACGACCGTGCGCGCGGGTGCTGCGGAGCCGATGCCCTCGGTCGCGGTGCACACGGCACGACTCGGCCTCACCGGGTTCGCCTGGGGTGCGGCGGTGCCGGGGACGATGGGCGGCGGCGTGCGGATGAACGCGGGTGCCCATGGTGCGGACATGGCGGCGTCGCTCGTGTCCGCGCGGGTCCTCGACGGACGCAGCGGCGCCGTCGAGGAGTGGGAGGCGGGGCGGCTCGAGCTCCGCTACCGCCACAGCGCGCTCGAGCCCCACCATGTCGTCGTCTCGGTGGAGCTCGTGCTCGAGCCCGACGAGCCCGTGCGTGTGATGGCTGAGATCGACGCGATCAGGACCTGGCGTCGTGAGCATCAGCCGCTCAACCGTCCGAGCTGCGGGTCGGTGTTCACCAACCCACCCGGGCGGTCGGCAGGTGCGCTCATCGAGGAGGCCGGTCTGAAGGGTGCGCGGATCGGTGGGGCGGAGGTGTCGGAGACCCACGCGAACTTCATCGTCACCTCGGAAGGCGCCCGTGCTGCCGACGTCGCGGCGCTCATCGACCTCGTGGCGGAGCGGGTGCACGAGCATGCGGGGATCGAGCTCCGTGCCGAGGTGGTTCGTGCCGGTGTCCCTCCGACGACGGACGTGGCGTGATGGTCGACGGCCGCATCGCCGAGCGGCGCGCGGAGGTTCGTGCAGCCCGTCGCCGAGCGCGCCTGCGGCGCACGCTCCTCGTGCTCCTGCTCGTGGCGCTCGCCGGGGCCGCGGCGTGGTTCGCGCGCAGCGAGCATGCAGAGGTCCGCAGCCTCATCGTCGAGGGTGCGGTGCGGCTCGAGGCTGGCGAGATCGAGGCGGCGAGCGGTGTCGTGGTCGGGGACAGTGCGCTGCTGCTGTGGCCCCCCCGTGTCGCGATCGCGCTCGAGGAGCTGCCACTCGTGCGCAGCGCCGAGGTGTCGCGGCGACGGCTGCGCGACGTGGTCCTGCGCGTCGTCGAGCGCGCACCCGTCTATGCCGTCACCTACCGGGGTGAGTCCTCGCTCATCGACCGCGACGGCATCGTCGTCGACCGCGGTACCGACGCACGACTGCCGAGCGTCGCACTGTTCACCGCACCGCCACGGCCGGGGGAGTCGGTCGCGGGACACGCGGCGCTCGCGAACGCGCACCGTGCCTGGACGGGCCTGTCAGGTCCGGTCCGAAGCCGCGTGGTCGCGATGCGCGCCCCCGACGAGGACGGCTTGGAGTTCACGCTCGACGACGGGATGGTGGTCCGATTCGGACGAGCGGAGCAGATGGAGGAGAAGGTCCGCGCGCTCGGTGCTGTCCTCGACGACGTGGCGGGGACCGAGGTCACCCTCGTCGATGTCCGGGTCCCCGGCTTCCCGGTGGTCCGCATCGATTGACGCCGGGAGGAGCGCCGAGCCTCCGGTCGGCCTCCTTGACCCCCCAAGGCTCCGCCGTCTACCTTCGGTGGAGGCTGAGGTGTTCTTCCCCGACCCTCGACCTCATCTTGAGGCGGTCCAGCGGCGTCCGGTCCCCGGCCGCGCGATGGGAGCGGTGATCGTCCGTGCGTCCGCACGGGATCACGTGGACGGAGGACGGACCATGAGCAAGTCACCCACGAACTACCTCGCCGTCATCAAGGTCGTCGGCGTCGGCGGTGGTGGCGTCAACGCGGTGAACCGCATGATCGAGGCGGGGCTGCGCGGCGTCGAGTTCATCGCCGTCAACACCGACGCACAGGCGCTCCTCATGTCGGACGCCGACGTGAAGCTCGACATCGGGCGGGACCTGACGCGGGGCCTCGGCGCCGGCGCGGACCCGGAGGTCGGCCAGCAGGCCGCGGAGGACCACCGCGAGGAGATCGAGGCGGCCCTGGCGGGCGCCGACATGGTCTTCGTCACGGCGGGTGAGGGTGGCGGCACCGGGACCGGTGCGTCGCCGCTCATCGCGCGCATCGCCCGCGAGCAGGGTGCGCTGACCATCGGTGTCGTCACGCGACCCTTCGCCTTCGAGGGCAAGCGTCGTGCTGCGCAGGCCGAGGTCGGTGTCGACGCGATCAAGGCGGAGGTCGACACGCTGATCGTCATCCCCAACGACCGACTGCTGCAGGTCGCCGGGAACGGGACGTCGGTCCTCGAGGCGTTCCGCCTCGCCGACGACGTGCTGCTCCAGGGGGTCCAGGGAATCACCGACCTCATCATGATCCCCGGTCTGATCAACCTCGACTTCGCTGACGTGCGCTCCGTCATGAGCGAGGCCGGCAACGCGCTCATGGGCATCGGGCGCGCCCGCGGTGACGATCGCGCGGTCGAGGCGGCGCGGCTCGCGATGTCCTCGCCGCTCCTCGAGGCGTCGATCGACGGCGCGCGTGGTGTGCTGCTGCTCATCGCCGGCGGGAGCGACCTCGGGCTGCTCGAGGCGAACGCCGCGGCGGACCTCGTCGGATCCAGCGCGCACCCCGAGGCCAACATCATCTTCGGTGCGGTCATCGACGACACGCTCGGCGACGAGGTCAAGGTCACCGTGATCGCGGCGGGCTTCGAGGCCGACCGCCGTGTCGAGCAGCGCGGCGCGATCCTGCGCACCGCTACCGCACCGGCGCCCGCCTCGGCGCCGTCCGTGGCCGGGGAGGCGGACGCGGCAGCGGCGTCCGTCGCTTCGGACGCGACGCGCAGCGCCCCGAAGGTCATCATCGACGAGGACGACCTCGACGCGGGCCTCGACGACGAGCTGGACGTCCCGACCTTCCTGCGCTGACGTGACCACGACGGGTGACCTGCTCCGGGTGACCCTCGGTCCTGGGATCGACGCGGCCTTCACCGGTGCCGTCCTCGACGGTGTCCATGACGCGAACCTCGCCCACCATCGTCCGCACGTCCCCGAGCGTCTCACCGCCGCGCGCGACCGGGTCGCGGCGCTCACGCGCACCGAGGCCGACGCCTGGCACCTGATGCGGCAGGTCCACGGTGCCGAGGTCGCGGTCGTCGACGGTCGCGTCCCACGGGGGGCGGAACTGCGCGACGTCGACATCCTCGTCACCACGCTCCCGGACCGTCCGCTCGTCGTGCTCGCCGCGGATTGCGTGCCGCTCCTCGCCGCCGGCCGCCGCAGCGTCGCCGCGGCGCACGCCGGGTGGCGCGGGGTGGTCGCGGACGTCCCCGGTGCGCTCGTCACCGCGCTCGTCGGACTCGGCGAGTCGCCCGACGATGTCCGTGTCGTCCTCGGGCCGGCCATCGGGCCCTGCTGCTACGAGGTCGGCCCTGAGGTCGTCGCGGCGGTCGGCGCGATCGATCCCGCCGCCGTCGCGACGACGCGGACCGGGGGAGCGTCGGTCGACCTGCGCGCCGCGCTCCGCGCGCGGCTCGCTGCGCTCGGGGTGACCGACGTCGTCGACGCGGGTGCCTCCGGAGCAGCACCCCGGACCCCGCTGTGCACCGCCTGCGATCCGGGCTGGTTCAGCCACCGGCGCGATCCAGCGGCCGGGCGGCAGGCCAGCATCATCGTGCGTCGCAGCGGCGCGACCGGGGGATCCGCATGACAATGGAGGAGACCGAGGCCGACGATGAGGCGCTCGTCGCGGACATCGCTTCGCGTGCCTCGGGCGTCCGCGATCGCGTCGCTCGCGCGGCCCATCGTGCCGGGCGGGACCCCTCCGAGGTCCGTCTGATCGCGGTGACCAAGACGCACCCGGTCGCGACGGTGCGTGCCGCGCTCGCGGCGGGGCTGACCGACCTCGGCGAGAACCGTGTCGACGAGCTGCGTGACAAGAGCGAGGCGGTCGCCGCCCGTTGGCATCTCGTCGGCCAGCTCCAGCGCAACAAGGTCCGGGACGTGGTCGGCCGGGTCGCGCTCGTCCACTCCGTCGACCGCCCCGCCCTCGTCGATGCGCTGTCCCGGCGCGCGGCACAGCTCGGCGTCGTCCAGGACGTCCTCCTCCAGGTCAACGTCGGCGAGGACCCGGCCAAGGGTGGGTGTCGCCTCGCCGATGTGCCCGTGCTCGTCTCCTACGCTGCCGCAGCGCCAGGCCTGCGGGTCGTCGGTCTCATGACCGTTCCTCCGCTGCCCGGCCCAGGGACGACGTCCGACGAGGCGGCCCGGCCGCACTTCCGCTCCCTCCGGGAAGCGCGGGACCGGTTCCGGGCGGAGCACCCGGCGCTGGAGGAGCTGTCGATGGGCATGTCGGACGACCTCGAGGCAGCGGTGGAGGAGGGCGCGACGATGGTCAGGATCGGATCGGCCCTCTTCGGGTCGCGGACGGAGGCAGCGCGATGAGTGTCTGGGCACGCACGCTCGTCTACCTCGGACTCCGTGAGGAGGACGACGACGCCGTCGACTGGCGAGTCGTCGACGACACCGCTGCGACGTCGACGGGACCGGTCGCGTCGGCGGCCCCCGCGGCCCCCGCGGCGGCGGCCCGCGCGCAGGCATCGGCTGCCCCGCGCCGCTCGACGGCGCCCGTCGCCGCGCCCGAGCCGGTCGCATCCAACGTGCGGCGCCTCCACCCGGATCTCGAGGTCTCCGCGGAGCGCGTGACCGTCGTCCACGTCCGCGTCTTCGACGACGTCGAGACGATCGGTTCCCGCTACCGCACGCGCCACCCTGTCCTCTTCGACGTGAGCGCCTGCACCCGCGAGGTCGCACGGCGCACGGTCGACTTCGTCTCGGGTCTCACGTACGCGACCGGTGGCACCTTGCGGCGGACCGCACCCCGCGCGTTCCTCCTCGTCCCGGAGGGCGTCGACCTCCCGCTCGACGAGCGCCGCCGGCTCGCACAACTCGGCTACGACGTCGACACAGCGCGCTGATGGGCATCGTCTCGTTCGCGCTCCAGATGTACGTGTACGTGCTGCTGCTCTACGTCATCTTCTCGTGGGTCCCGAACCCACCGGACGCGCTGCGGCCGTTCGTCCTCGGTGTGGCGCGTCTGGTCGAGCCGCTCGCGATGCCGCTGCGTCGCGTGATCCCGCCGCTCCGACTCGGCGTGGTCGCGCTCGACCTCTCGATCATCGTGCTCTTCATCGGCGTGCAGCTGCTCCTGTCCGTCACCCGGTCACTCGGGCTCTGATCCTCGGCTGGTCGGCCCGGTGAGCCGGGCACCGCGCCGTGCCGCATGCTCGAGCGGGTTGTCGCGGTAGCCGTGCAGCGCGTTCCACCACAGGTAGGCGGGCACGAGCAGCGGCCCGAGCCGCTCGGCCTGACGGACGTGCACGGCCTCGTGGTCGAGCAGCGCATCGCTCGGCCACGCGTCCCTGCAGAGCACCACCTGGCCGACCGTGTTCGCGCCGGCACCCACGAGCCGCAGCGCCGCGCCCGACGGTCCGCCGACGCCGGTGGCGACCAGGCAGCGTCGGGTCGCGTCCCACCGCGGGCGCGCACCCGACAGCAGCGCCACGCCGAGCCCGACGGTGGTGAGCGGTGCGGCCCACGCGGTCGCAGCGAGCTGGCCGGCGAGCGTGCGCGGTGCCGCCGGGACCCAAGCCGCGGCGAGCGCGGCGAGCGGAGGATGCGGCTGCGTCGGGGGCCGTGCGCCGTCGGGTCCGTCGGAGGCGAGCTCGCCCCGGCGGACGCGGCCCGCCTCGGAGCGCTGACGGAGCACCCCGATCGCACCGGCGACGAGCGTCGCCCCCCAGGCGAGCCTCCCCACCCGCGCGAGGAGGCGGCCGGTCATGCGCGGACGACGCGGACCCTCGCGGTCCCGAGCGTCCCGAGCGCGACCGTGGCGGTGCCGGCCCCTTCGGGCACATCGGCCTCGGCGTCGACCGTCGTCGCGAGGACCTCGTGGGCGACGGTCTCGAGGTGGCCTGCTGCGGCGAGCCGCGCGGCGAGGGCGGCGGGTTCGAACGCGACCTCGAGCACGATCCGGTCGTCGAGGTCGAGCCCGGCGGCCTTGCGATGCTCGTTGACGCCGCGGACGAGCTCGCGGGCCGCACCCTCGAGCTCGAGCTCCGGCGTGAGGCTCGTGTCGAGCGCGACGGCGTAGGCGCCCTCGCGGGCGACGCTCCAGCCGGTGCGCGGCATCTCGACGACCTCGACCATCTCCGCGGTCACCGCGAAGGTCGCGCCCTCGACGACGAGCGTCATCGTCCCGTCCTGTGCGCCGGCGAGCAGCGCCTCGACGCTCGCGCTGTCGAGCGCGGAGAGCGCCCCCGCCACGCGGGGAGCGTCCGGACCGAACGCCGGTCCGAGCGCGCGGAAGTTCGGCCGGAGCGAGCGGTCTACGACACCGGCGGACCCGTCGGCGAGCTCGACCGCGTGCAGGTTGAGCTCCTCCTCGATCTCCGCGGCGACGAGCGCGAGCCCGGCCGCCTCGCGCGCCGGTACGCCGACGAGCGCGCGGGCGAGCGGCTGTCGGATGCGGTGTCCGCTGTCCGTGCGTGCCTGACGTCCGAGCTCGACGAGGCGGCGCGCGGTGCTCATCGCTGCGAGCACCGCGTCGTCGCGCCACGCGTCGGGGGCGACGGGGAAGTCGGTCAGGTGCACCGAGTCGTGCGCCTCGGGGTCGAGGATGACGACGAGGTCCTGCCACAGCCGCTCGGCGACGAACGGGACGAACGGGGCGAGCAGCTGCGCGAGCGTCGTGAGCACGGTGTGCAGCGTGTGGTACGCGGCCGCCTTGTCGGTCGGCGCCTCGTCCACGCCGCGCCAGAAGCGGCGACGGCTGCGGCGCACGTACCAGTTGGAGAGGTCGTCGACGAAGCGTTCGAGTCGCCGCGTGGCGCTCGACACGTCGTAGCCGTTGAGCCCACGGTCGACGACGTCGACGGTGTCGGCGAGCTCGGCGAGGATCCAGCGGTCGTTGACGGGTCGGTCGACGACGTCGGGCGCGGGGGAGGACGGGTCGAAGCCGTCGATGCGCGCGTAGGTCGTGAAGAAGACGTGGGTGTTCCAGATGGTGAGCAGGAAGCGCCGCACGACGTCGTCCAGCTGCTGGGTGCCGACGCGCCGCGACACCCACGGGTTGCCGTCGGCGAACATCAGCCACCGCAGTGCGTCCGCGCCGTGCACCTCGGTCACGGTCCACGGGTCGACGACGTTGCGCGCGGACTTCGACATCTTGCGGCCGTCCTCGTCGACGATGTGGCCGAGGCAGACGCAGTTGCGGAACGACGAGTCGCCGAACAGGAGCGTCGACTCGGCGAGCAGCGAGTAGAACCAGCCGCGCGTCTGGTCGATCGCCTCGCAGATGTAGTCGGCGGGGTAGTGGCGGGCGAACTCCTCCTGCCCGCGGTACGGGTAGCCCCACTGCGCGAACGGCATGCCGCCGGAGTCGAACCATGCGTCTGCGACCGACGTGACGCGCTGCGCTGTCCCGCCGCACTCGGGGCAGGGGAACGTCACGCGGTCGACGAACGGCCGATGCGGGTCCAGGTCGGTGTGGTCCTCACCGCTGCGCTCGCTCAGCTCGGCGCGCGAGCGCACGACCGTGACGTGCTGGCAGTCCCCGCAGCGCCAGAACGGCAGCGGCGTGCCCCAGTAGCGGTCGCGTGAGAGCGCCCAGTCGACGTTGTTCTCGAGCCAGTTGCCGAAGCGACCGTCGCGGATGTGCTCCGGCTGCCAGCCGATCCCTGCGTTGTTCTGGAGCAGTGCGTCGCGCCGGGCGGTCGTGCGGATGTACCAGGAGGGCTTGGCCCAGTAGATGAGCGGCTGCTTGCAGCGCCAGCAGAACGGGTAGGTGTGCGTGTAGGGACGGCTCGCGATGAGCAGCCCCGCGTCCGCGAGCGCTGCCGTGATGTCCTCGTCGGCCTCCTTCACGAAGCGGCCGGCCCACGGGCCGTCGGTGAAGCGCGCGTCGGGGCCGACCGGGTTCACGATCGGCAGGCCCTCGCGACGCCCGACGACCATGTCGTCGGCACCGAACGCGGGGGCGAGATGCACGATGCCGGTGCCGTCGGTCGTCGTGACGAAGTCCGCGGTCACGACGCGGTGCGCGTCCCCCTCGGGGGGGAAGTGGTCGAACGGTGCGCGGTAGCGCAGGCCGACGAGCTCCGCTCCCTTGACGGTCGCGACGGTGGTCGTCCCCTCGCCGAGCACCGTCCCGACGAGATCGACGGCGAGCACGAGCCGCTCCTTGCCGTCGGGGCCCTCCCGGGTGACGACCGCGTAGTCGAGGTCCGCACCGACCGCGCAGGCGACGTTGGAGGGGAGCGTCCACGGCGTCGTGGTCCACACGACGAGCGAGGTGTTCGCGAGCGTGGCCGGTGGATCGACGAGCGGGAGGCGGACGTACACCGACGGGTCGGTGACCTCGTCGTACCCGAGCGCGACCTCCGCGTCGCTCAGCGCCGTCCCGCAGCGGCCGCAGTAGGGCGCCACCCGGAAGTCCTCGAACAGCAGGTCTCGGTCCCACAGCTCACCGAGCGCCCACCACAGGCTCTCGACGTACTCGGGGTCCATGGTGCGGTACGCGTCGTCGGTGTCGATCCAGAACCCGATGCGTTCGGTCAGCTCCTCGAACGCTCCGACGTAGCGCTGCACCGACTCGCGGCAGCGGGCGTTGAACTCCTCGATGCCGTAGGCCTCGATGTCGGCCTTGGAGTCGAGCCCGAGCTCGCGCTCGACCTCGAGCTCGACGGGCAGGCCATGGCAGTCCCAGCCGCCCTTGCGGCGGACCGAGCGACCCTTCATCGTCCGGTAGCGGGGGAAGACGTCCTTGAAGACGCGGGACTCGACATGGTGGACGCCGGGGCGGCCGTTCGCCGTCGGAGGACCCTCGTAGAAGGTCCAGACAGAGCCCTCGGACCGCTGCTCGACGCTGCGGCGGAAGACGTCGTCGCGCGCCCACTGCTCGAGGACCGCGTGCTCGAGGGCGGGGAGGTCGGGTCGCGGCGGGACCTCCGGCCAGCGGGTTCCGTCGGACACGACACCCTCCTCCGGACGGCTCCGGGCGGCTCCGGGAGGCCCTCAGCGACCGCGGGAGCCTAACCGCCTCCTGTCCGCCGTCGGCCCCCGCTGGTACGGTCCCGCGCCTCATGGCCCGCCAACGACGTCCTCTCTCCGACTCCAGGCTCCGCGCGTTCCGCGAGGGCCTCGTCGCCGAGCGCGCGCAGCTGCTCGGCCAGGTCGAGGGGCTCGATGCCGAGGCGGACGTCAAGAACTGGCGTGAGAGCGGGTTCGACGACGACCCCGCTGACGCCGGGTCCGCGAGCTTCGAGCGCGAGACGGCCCAGTCGCTGTCGCTGCATGCGCGCAACCTGCTCACCCAGATCGACGACGCGCTGCGCCGCCTCGACGAGGGCACGTACGGCGACTGTGTCACGTGCGGTCGGCGCATCGAGCTCGAGCGGCTCGAGGCGCTGCCCTACACGACGCAGTGCATGGACTGCCGCCGTCGTGCGGAGACGGGGCGCTGAGCCCCTCGGACGTCCCGTCGGGGACCCGCGGACGTCTCCTGCTCCTGCTGTTCGTGGCGTTCGTCGTCGTCGCGCTCGACCGCTTCACGAAGGAGCTGGTCCTCGTCGTGCTGGAGCCGGGACGTTTCGTGCCGCTGCTCGGTGACGGCGTCGGCTGGCAGCTCGTGTTCAACCCAGGAGCGGCCTTCGGTATCGACCTCCCACCGGTCGTCTTCCCCGTCGTCACCGTCGTGCTCGTCGTCGTGGTCGTGCGGGCGCTCGCCGAGGAGTCCAACGCGCTCGCCGTCGCCGCCCAGGGGCTCGTCCTCGGCGGCGCGGTCGGCAACGTCATCGACCGCCTCACCCGACCAGGCGACGGATCGGCCATCGGCGGCTCCGTCGTCGACTTCGTCGCGTGGGGGAGCTTCCCGCGCTTCAACATCGCCGACGCCTCGATCACCGTCGGGGTCGTCGGCTACATCCTCACCACGCTGCTCATCGAGCGGCAGGAGCGGCGCGCCGATATCACGACCGTATGAGCGCCCCCGACGAGGACGGTGGCACCGTCCACCTCGTGGTCGGTGACGCCGCGGACGGCGCTCGGCTCGACGTGATGCTCGCGGAGGCGCTCGGGATCTCGCGCAGCGCCGCCGCCCACCGCATCGACGCGGGCGACGTCACGGTCGGCGGCCGGGCGGCGCGACGCAGCCGGATCCTCGTCGCCGGTGAGACGGTCGCCGTCCTCGCGTCCCGCCCCGTCGAGGTCGGTCCACCACCCGCGCTCCCGCCCGTGCGCTACCGCGACGAGCACCTGCTCGTGCTCGCCAAGCCGCCCGGGCTCGTCGTGCATCCGGGGGCCGGGCATACGGGCGACACGCTGGTCGACGCGCTGCAGGCGGCCGGCGTCCCGCTCGCGGACGTCGGCGAACCGACTCGCCCCGGCATCGTGCATCGTCTCGACCGCGACACGTCCGGCCTGCTCGTCGTCGCCTCGACCGACGCCGCCCACGAGGGCCTCGTCCGGATGCTCGGGGACCGGCAGGTCGTCCGGCACTATGTCGCACTCACCGTGGGGGCGCCAGCGGAGCGTCGCGGGGTCGTCAACGCGCCACTCGGGCGTCACCCGACGCAGCGCACCCGGTTCGCGGTCGTCGACGACGGCCGGCCGGCGCGCACGCGGTTCCGCGTGCTCGAGGACGCACCGGTCGCGGTCGACGGCAGCGGCTCGCGCCAGGTGAGCTCCGTCGTGTGCGCGCTCGAGACGGGCCGGACGCACCAGATCCGCGTCCACCTCGAGGCGATCGGTGCGCCGGTCGCCGGTGACCCGGTCTACGGGCCCGACGGCGCCCTCGCCGGTCGACTCGGGCTCGGGCGGCCGGCGCTGCACGCCGCGCACCTCGCGTTCACCCATCCGGTCACCGGCCAGGCCGTCGCCGTGACCGAGCCGCTGCCCGACGACCTCACCGAGGCGTGGCGCCGCGCGGGGCTCACCCCGCCGGGACCGGAGGTCGTGGTCGGCGGACCGTGAGCCGGGCGTCCGCGCGCACGCTCGGGAGTCGGGTCGGTCGCCGCTGCTAGGTTCGCGCGCCCACCCGTCCGGAGGTCCCGCGCAGCATGTCCACGGGTGCGGCGGCAGCGAGCGGCGGGGCGGGACGCGGCTTCGTCCACCTGCACGTCCACTCCGAGTACTCGATGCTGGACGGCGCGTCGCGTGTCGACGACCTGCTCGACGCGGTCGAGCGTGACGGGCAGCCCGGCGTCGCGATCACCGACCACGGCGTGCTCTTCGGGCTCGTCGAGTTCCACCGCGCCGCCACGAAGCGTGGGCTGAACCCGATCCTCGGCTCCGAGCTCTACCAGGCCGTCGGGTCGCGCCGCGACCAGGAGAGCGGTGGTGCCGACGGCAAGCAGCGCGCCTACCACCTGACCGTCCTCGCGCAGGACGACACCGGTTACCGCAACCTGATGGCACTGTCGAGCCGGGCCTACCTCGAGGGCTACTGGTACAAGCCGCGCATCGACCTCGAGCTGCTCGAGGAGCACCACGCGGGCCTGATCGTGCTGTCGGGCTGCCTCGGCTCCGAGGTGAACCAGTTCCTGCTGCGCGGGGACGAGGCGTCCGCACGTCGCGTGATGGCTGACATGCGCGACCTGCTCGGACCAGAGCGCTACTTCGTGGAGCTGCAGGACCACGGCATCCCTGAGCAGCGGCGCGTGTGGCCGCTGCTCGAGCGGCTCGCCGGCGAGCTCGGGCTGCGCACGGTCATCACCAACGACACGCACTACACGAGCGCCGACGACGTCGCCGCGCACGACGCGCTGCTGTGCATCCAGACGGGGTCGAAGCTCACCGACCCGGGCCGGTTCCGCTTCGAGTCCGACCAGTTCTTCGTCAAGACCGCCGCGCAGATGCGGGCAGCGTTCCCTGACCATGGGCATGCGCTCGACACGACGCTCGACATCGCGGAGCGATGCGACGCCCGCATCGACTTCGACCTCGACCTCCTTCCACGGTTCCCCGTCCCGGAGGGACGGACGGAGGCCGAGCAACTGCGCGCGATGGTGATGGAGGGTGCGCGCGAGCGTTACGGCAGCCCGCTCCCGACCGCGGTCGCCGAGCGCGTCGAGTACGAGCTCGGGGTCATCGAGCAGATGGGCTTCCCCGCCTACTTCCTCATCGTCGCCGACCTCTGCCGTCACGCACGCTCCGTCGGCATCCGCGTCGGTCCCGGCCGCGGCTCAGCCGGCGGTTCCGTCGTCGCCTACTGCGCCGACATCACCCGCGTCGACCCGATCCGGCACGGCCTGATCTTCGAGCGCTTCCTCAACCCGGCCCGCATCCAGATGCCGGACATCGACATCGACTTCGACGACCGTCGCCGCGGTGAGATGATCCGCTACGCCGCCGAGCGCTACGGCGCGGACCACGTCGCGCAGATCGTGACGTTCGGGACCATCAAGGCGAAGTCGGGCATCCGCGACGCCGCACGCGTGCTCGACGAGCCCTTCAAGGTCGGTGACGACCTCGCCAAGATGATGCCGCCGGCCGTGCAGGGCATCGAGGCGACCCTCGAGGAGGCGTTCGCCAAGTCGACCGAGCTCCGCGCGGCACGGGAGAAGCCGGAGTACCGCGAGGTCCTCGAGGTCGCCGCACGGCTCGAGGGCCTCAAGCGGCATCATGGCATCCACGCGGCCGCGGTCATCATCGGCGCGCGACCGCTGTCGGAGGTCGTGCCGCTCATGCGCGCCGAGGGCGGTGAGATCCTCACGCAGTACGAGATGGGTGCCGCCGAGGCCATCGGGCTGCTCAAGATGGACTTCCTCGGGCTTCGGAACCTCACCGTCCTGTCCGACGCCGAGCGCCACGTACGCAACAACCGCGGCGTCGCCCTCGACATGGACGACCCGGCCGTCCTCGGGGACATGGACGACCCGCGCACGTTCGAGATGCTGAGCACCGGCGACACGCTCGGCGTGTTCCAGCTCGACTCGGCGGGGATGCAGGCGCTCGTGCGTCGGCTCAAGCCGACACGCTTCGAGGACATCTCCGCGCTGCTCGCCCTCTACCGGCCGGGTCCGCTCGGCATGAACATGCACACCGCGTTCGCGGACCGGAAGAACGGTCTCGAGGACGTCGTGCACGACCATCCCGACCTCGAGGCGATCCTCGGAGAGACGTACGGCGTCATCGTCTACCAGGAACAGGTCATGCAGATCGCGACCGACCTGTGCGGCTTCACGATGGCCGAGGCCGACGCGCTGCGCAAGGCCGTCGGCAAGAAGCAGCGCGACCTGATGGAGGCGCAGCGCGACAAGTTCGTGTCGGGCGGTCACGCGAAGGGCTACGAGCAGCGCTTCGTGAAGCGACTGTGGGACCTCATCGAGAAGTTCGCCGAGTACGGCTTCAACAAGGCCCACACGGTCGCGTACGGCGTCGTCAGCTACCAGACCGCCTACCTCAAGGCGCACTACCCGGTCGAGTACATGGCGGCGCTGCTGACGAGCGTGCGCAACAACAAGGACAACAAGCCGCTCTACCTCAACGAGTGCCGACGGCTCGGCATCCCCGTGCGGCTCCCCGACGTGAACGCGTCCGAGGCGGACTTCACGCCGCGTGGTGAGGAGATCCTCTTCGGGCTCGCAGCCGTCCGCGGTGTCGGGGAGGGCGTCGTCGAGCGCATCGTCGCTGCGCGCACGGAGAAGGGTGCGTTCACCGACTTCGCCGACTTCTGCACGAAGGTCGACGCGAGCGTGCTCAACCGGACGGTCCTCGAGAACCTCGTCCGAGCCGGCGCGTTCGTCGGGCTCGGTCATCCGCGCCGCGGTCTGCTCGCCGTCTACGAGGGCATCGTCGCCGATGCGCTGGGGCGCAAGCGCGCCGAGGCCGCCGGCCAGTTCAGCCTGTTCGACGAGCCGAGCGACAACGGCGGTGGCGTGGAGGCGCCGGCGGTCGAGGTGCCGGATGACGAGTTCCCCGGTCGCGAGCTGCTCAAGCTGGAGCGGGACCTGCTCGGGCTGTACGTCTCGTCGCATCCGCTCGACGGGACGGAAGCCGTCCTCGGCTCCCTCACCGACACGACCGTCGCAGAGCTCGGGGAGCGGGCGGACGGTGCGACGGTCACCGTCGGTGGCGTGCTCACCACCGTCGCGAAGAAGTTCACCCGGAAGGGTGACACCTATCTGACCGGTGTGCTCGAGGACCTCACCGGGCAGGTGGAGGTCGTGTTCTGGCCATCGACCTACCGGGTCGCTCATGAGGTCCTGCTCGAGGACGCGGTGCTCGTCCTGCGCGGTCGCGTCGAGCGGCGCGACGAGACCGTGAAGCTCACCGCCGACGCCGTCACCCCGCCGGACCTGTCCGAGGCGCTCGGTCAGCCGCTCGTGATCCGCTTCGCGGCCGGACAGCTCACCCCCGACGCGATCGCGCGGCTCGAAGGCGTGCTCGCGGGGCATCCCGGGGCAGCACCGGTCGCGGTCGAGGTCGCGACCGCCGAGGGCGGTGCGCAGCGCTTCCGGCTCGGTGACCGCTTCCGGGTCGAGCGGCGCCCGGGACTCTTCGGGGAGCTCAAGGCCACCTTCGGTCCGGACGCCGTCGAGGACGTCGCCGTTCGCACGCTCGCCGCGCCCGAGGAGGACATCCCCGTCTGGCGCCGCGCCGGGTGACCGGCCGGCACGGGGGTCGGCACCGGTAGCCTCCGCGTCGGCGGGATCCCGGTGCCGTCCGTCAGGCCCGCCTCGATCGTCGGCCGTCACCTCTGGAGCCGCCATGTCCCGCCTGCGTGTCCTCGACCTCCGGGGCGACCGCAGCGACCCGCGGGACCGGATGCCACGGCCCCGCGTCGACCTCGAGCAGGCGCGTGCCGGGGTCGTCGACACGCTCGCTGCGGTCGCGCGTGACGGTGACGACGCGCTCGCGTCGCTCACCCTCCGCTTCGACGGCGTCGACGTCGACGGCGGCCTCATCGTCCCCGATGACGTGCTCGACCGCGCCCTCGCCGGGCTCGACCCGGCGCTGCGCCGGGCGATCGAGCGTGCCGCCGACCAGGTCCGCTGGTTCCACGAGCGTGCCCGGCCGCAGGACTGGGAGGACGCGCGTGACGGTGCCCGCATGGGCGTGTGGCACCGGCCCGTCAGCCGTGCCGGCGTGTACGTGCCGGGCGGCAAGGCCGTCTACCCGTCCACCGTCATCATGACGGTCGTCCCCGCGCAGGTCGCAGGTGTCGACGAGATCGTGCTCTGTACGCCCCCCACCGGCGTCGGTCCCGATGGTGCGCCCGACGGCTGGCCAGACCGGACCATCCTCGCCGCCGCCCGGCTGCTCGGCGTCGACCGCGTCGTGCGGGTCGGCGGTGCGCAGGCCGTCGCTGCGATGGCGGACGGCACCGCGAGCGTCCCTCGCTGCGACGTCGTCGTCGGACCGGGCAACCTCTACGTGTCGCTCGCGAAGCAGCTCCTCGCTGCTGAGGGTCGCATCGGCACCGACGGGTATGCCGGGCCGACCGAGATCGGCATCGTCGCGGACGACACCGCCGACCCGATGGTGCTCGCTGCCGACCTCGTCGCGCAGGCGGAGCACGACGAGCTCGCCACGGTGCTGCTGGTCACGACCGATGCGGCGTCCGTCGACGCCGTCGAGGCAGCGCTCGAGCGCGAGGTCGAGCGGACCCACCACCGCGAGCGTGTGGAGGCCGCGCTCGCCGGACAGGGGACGGTGGCGCTCGTCGACGACCTCGACCACGCGGTCGTGGTCGCCGAGGCGTTCGCCGCCGAGCACCTCGAGGTCCACACGCGCGACGCACGCAGCGTCGCCGAGCGCATCCGCTACGCCGGGACGACGTTCGTCGGCGCGACGACGCCGGTGAGCCTCGGTGACTATGCGGCCGGCCCGAACCACACGCTGCCGACCTCGGGCACCGCGCGCTTCCGGGGTGGTCTCACGACGTCCTCGTTCCTCGTCCCGGTCAACTTCGTCGAGTACGACCGAGCCGCGCTCGAGGACCTCGCGGACAGCGTCCGCGTGCTCTCTGAGGCGGAGCACCTGCCGGCGCACTGGCGTGCGGTCGAGGTCCGGCTCGAGGGCGACGTGTCATGAGCGCCTCATCACCGGCCGCGCGTTCAGGGCGTCCTGCGGTTCGCGACGATCTGAGCGGAGTGGAACCGTACGGAGCGCCGCAGCTCGATGTGCCCGTCCGCCTCAACACGAATGAGACTCCTTTCCCACCACCGGAGGAGTTCCTTGAGGAACTTGGGCAGCGGGTCCGCTCATTGGACCTCAATCGCTACCCGGATCGTGATGCGCTCGAACTCCGCGCAAGACTGGCAGCTCGTGAAGCGTTGGATCCGTCCCAGGTGTGGGTCGCGAACGGTTCGAACGAAGTGCTGATGCAGTTGCTCCAGGCCTATGGCGGTGTCGGACGGAGTGCTTTGCTGTTCAAGCCGGGCTACTCGATGAACGTCGATCTCTGCCGCACCACACAGACATCCGTCCGGACCATCGAACTTCCCGATGATGGTCTCCTGACGAGCGACATCATTTCCCGCGACGTTGCGAGTGCTGTCATCGATGAGAAGCCAGCGATCACGTTCCTCGCGAACCCGAACAACCCGACCGGCGCACTCGTCGACCACGCGACCGTCCGCGCACTGCATGACACCGTAGGCGGGCTGCTCGTCGTCGACGAGGCGTACGTCGAGTTCGCGGGGCCCGATGCGTCGGTCCGGCCGCTGCTCGACGAGCTGCCGCGGCTCGTCGTCAGCCGCACCTTCTCCAAAGCGTTCCGACTGGCCGGGCTGCGCCTCGGCTACCTGCTCGGCCCGGCGTCGCTCGTCGAGGACCTGCTGCGCGTCCGGCTGCCCTACCACCTGGACGCGGTCACACAGCTCGCCGGACTGATCGCGCTCGAGCAGGAGGACGCGTTCCTCGGCCATCGCCAGCGGACCGTCGACGAGCGGGAACGGGTCCGGTCGGCGCTCGAGCGGATGGACGGCGTGGCGGTGTTGCCCTCGGCCGCGAACTTCCTCCTGCTCCACACGGACCGAACGGACGTGTTCGCGCGCCTGCTGGACCACGGGGTGCTCGTGCGTGACCTATCGTCCGCGGTCGGACGTCCCGGAACCTGGCGTGTCACGGTCGGCACACCGGGGGAGAACGACCGCTTCCTCACCGCCCTCGCCGACGTGCTCGTCGACGA